>NZ_BSPX01000004.1:0-123852 GCF_030161255.1 Zoogloea oryzae | reverse complement strand
CAGCTCTTCGGCGCCGACAACCTGTCGGGCGGCACCTTCGCCTTCACCAACGCCAACGCCGGCACCAGCAAGACGGTGAACACCAGCGCGGTGACGGTGAACGATGGCAACAGCGGCGGCAACTACACCGTCAGCTATGTGGCCAACACCACCAGCACCATCGACAAGGCGGCGATCACCGTCAGCACTAGCGACGTCACCAAGACCTACGACGGCACGCTGACTGCGGCGGGCACCGCCGTGGTCACCGCTGGCACGCTCTACACCAACGCCAGCAACGGCGGCGCGCTGGACAACCTCTCCGGTGGCAGCTTTGCCTTCACCGACGCCAACGCGGGCACCGGCAACAAGACGGTCACCGTGGGCGGCGTGACGGTGAACGACGGCGCCAGCGGTGGCAACTACACCGTCACCTACGCCAGCAACACCACCAGCACCATCAACCCCTACGCCGTCAGCCTCACCGGCAGCCGCGTGTATGACGGCACCACCGTGGTGGGCACGGGTGACCTGACCATCGGCACCCTGGTGGGCAGCGAAACCCTGACCCTGTCCGGCTCCGGCAGCGTGGCGACCCGCCACGTGGGCACAGCCAAGACGGTGGACGTGAGCGGCCTCAGCTTGGTGGGCGACGGCACCGCCGGCGCCGGCCTCGCCAGCAACTACACCTTCACCGGCGGCACCCAGACGGTGGACGTGACCCGCGCCAACCTGTCGGTGACCACCTCCGACGTGACCAAGACCTACGACGGCAGCCTCGGCGCAGCCGGCACGGCGGTGGTTGCAGCCGGTGGCACCCAGCTCTTCGGCGCCGACAACCTGTCGGGCGGCACCTTCGCCTTCACCAACGCCAACGCCGGCACCAGCAAGACGGTGAACACCAGCGCGGTGACGGTCAATGATGGCAACAGCGGCGGCAACTACACCGTCAGCTACGTGGCCAACACCACCAGCACCATCGACAAGGCGGCGATCACCGTCAGCACCAGCGACGTCACCAAGACCTACGACGGCACCCTGAGCGCCGCCGGCACGGCCGTGGTCACGTCCGGCACGCTGTACAACAACGCCAGCAACGGCGGCGCGCTGGACAACCTCTCCGGTGGAAGCTTCGCCTTCACCGATGCCAACGCGGGCACCGGCAACAAGACGGTCACCGTGGGCGGCGTGACGGTGAATGACGGCGCCAGCGGCGGCAACTACACCGTCACCTACGCCAGCAACACCACCAGCACCATCGACAAGGCCGCGATCACCGTCAGCACCAGCGACGTGACCAAGGCCTACGACGGTGGCCTGTCGGCCAACGGCACCCCGATCGTGCTGACCGGCACGCTCTACAACAACGCCAGCAACGGTGGCGCGCTGGACAACCTCTCCGGCGGCACCTACGCCTTCACCGACAAGAACGCCGGCAGCGGCAAGACGGTGACGGTGGGCGGCGTGACGGTGAATGACGGCGCCAGCGGCGGCAACTACGCCGTCACCTACGCCAGCAACACCCACAGCACCATCGACCGCGCCCAGCTGACGGTGGTGGCCGACGTGGCCGATCGCACCTACGACGGCTCCATCAACGCCACCCTCAACGGCATGACCCTGGTCGGCCTGGTCGGCACCGAAACGGTGATCCCGGTTTCCGCCGGCACCACCCGCTTCGCCGACAAGACCGCCGGCACCGGCAAGACCGTGACCATCACCGGCATCGGCCTGCTGGACGGCAGTAGCGGCGGCCTCGCCACCAACTACCAGGTGGCCTCCACCGCCACCGGCACCGCCAGCATCGCCAAGGCCAACGTCAATGTGGTCGGCGTGGTGGCGATGGACAAGGTGTACGACGGCACCACCACCGCCACCATCAACACCAGCGTGGCCGGCCTCACCGGCGTGATCGGCGCCGACGACGTGAGTATCGGCACCATCACCGGCAGCTTCGACAGCAAGAACGTCGGCACCAACAAGCTGGTGAACGGCAGCGCCTTCGTGCTGTCGGGTGCGGATGGCGCCAACTACAACCTGATCCAGCCCACCGGCATGCACGCCAGCATCACCCCGCGTGCCCTGACGGTGTCCGCCACCGGCGTCGACAAGGTGTACGACGGCACCACCACCGCCACTGTCAGCCTGGCCGACAACCGGGTGAACGGCGACGTGCTGACCCTTGGCTACACCGCCAACTTCCTCGACAAGAACGTCGGCCTCAACAAGTACGTGGGCGTCTCCGGCATCAGCCTGTCGGGCACCGATGCCGGCAACTACACCGCCAACACCACCTCTGCCGCCTTCGCCAACATCAGCAAGGCCACCCTGAACGTGTCCGCCGCCGGCATCAACAAGGCCTACGACGGCAACAGCACCGCCAGCGTGACCCTGTCCGACAACCGGGCGAGCGGCGACAGCCTCTCCGTCAGCTACACCGGCGCCGCCTTCAGCGACGCCAACGGCGGTCTGGGCAAGACGGTGACGGTGAATGGCATCAGCGTGAGCGGCGCCGACATCGGCAACTACACCTTCAACACCACCGCCACCACCACCGCCGACATCCTCGGCCGCCTGCTCACCGTCTCCGGCGTGCAGGCCCTGGGCAAGGTGTACGACGGCACCACCGCAGCGGTGCTCGGCACTGGCGGCGCCGTGCTCTCTGGCCTGCTGGACGGCGACGTGGTGAGCGTGGGCTTCGGCAGCGGCGTGTTCGCCGACAAGAACGCCGGCACCGGCAAGGCGGTCACCGTCACCGGCATCGCGCTCTCGGGCGCCAACGCGGGCTCCTACACGCTGCAGCTGCCGGTCGGCCTCACCGCCGACATCACCCCGGCCAGCCTGACGGCGGTCACCGGCATCACCGCCGACAGCAAGGTGTACGACGGCAGCGTGGCCGCCGCCATCAACACCGGCGCGGCGGGCTTCACCGGCAAGCTGGCGGGCGACGTGCTGAACGTGACCAGCGCCAGCGGCAGCTTCGCCGACAAGAACGCCGGCACCGGCAAGACGGTGACCATCGGCAACGTGGTGCTGGGCGGTGCGGACGCAGGCAACTACGTCTTCACCGGCACGGCCACCACCATCGCCGACATCACCCCGAAGGCGATCACCGTGAGCGGCATCACCGCCAGCAACAAGGTGTACGACGCCACCACCGCCGCCACCCTCAACACCACCGGCGCCAGCTTCACCGGCCTGGTGGGCAGCGACAGCGTGGGCGTGACCGGCTCCGGCCAGTTCGCCGACAAGAACGTCGGCACGGCCAAGCCGGTGGCGATCACCAGCCTCGCGCTCGACGGCGCCGATGCCGGCAACTACACGGTGACGAGCACCTCGGCGCCGACCGCCGACATCACCCCGCGGGCCCTGGCCGCCGGTGGCATCAGCGCCGCCAGCAAGGTGTACGACGGCACCACCGCGGCCACCCTCGACACCAGTGCCGGTCGCCTCACCAGCGGCGTGCAGGGTGCCGACGACGTGAGCCTGGTGCCCTCCGCCGCCAGCGGCAGCTTCGCCAGCAAGAACGTGGGCGTGGCCAAGGCCGTCACCGTCAGCGGCCTCGCCCTGGGGGGTGCCGACGCCGGCAACTACACCATCGGCGATGCCGCGGCGTTTGCCGACATCACCGCCAAGGCCCTCACCGCCAGCGGCATCGTTGCCGCCAACAAGGTGTACGACGGCACCCGCGTGGCCAGCCTCGACACCGCCGGCGCCGTGCTGGCCGGCGTGGTGCTGGGCGACAGCGTGGGCATCGACGCCAGCGGCGTCACCGGCAGCTTCGCCAGCAAGCAGGCCGGCAACGCCAGGGCGGTGACCATCGCCGGCCTGGGCCTCACCGGTGCCGACGCCGGCAACTACACGGTCAGCGACCTCTCCGGCGCCACCGCCGACATCGCCACCCGGGCGCTTGCCGTGGCCGCCAGCAGCACCGGCAAGCTGTACGACGGCAGCACCAGCGCCCCGGTCAGCCTGTCCGACAACCGCCTGGCCGGCGATCTGCTGAACCTGTCCTACACCAGCGCCAGCTTCGATTCGGCGGAAGTCGGCCTCGGCAAGACCATTCAGGTGCAGGGCATCGCCCTGGCCGGTGCCGACGCGGGCAACTACCGCCTCGTCGCCACCACCGCCAGCACCACCGGCAGCATCTCGGCGCTCGACAGCGTCGTGCCGCCGCCGCCGGTTCCGGCCACCCCGGTCACCACCTACACGCCGGTCCAACCCCAGGCGCAGGTGTTCGATTCGGCCTTGCCGGGTTCGGGTGGCTCCACCGGCGTGGTGGGCGGCTCGGGCGCTGTCTCCAGCGGCGCCAGTGGCCTCACCGGCGGTACGGGTAGTAGCCTGGGCGGCGGCCTGGGTGGTGGGGGCGTCGCGTCGTCCGGCTTCGGGGCGGGGGCTTCGGGTAGCGTCGCCTCGGGCGCCGGTACCAGCACCAGCACCGGCTCCGGTTCGGCGGTTGGCGGCAGTGTCGCCGGTACCGGTGGCTCCACCGCGGTCAGCACCGGTACGGCTTCGGCGCCGGCAGCGGGCAGCGGTTCGGGAACCTCGTCGGCGGCCGCTTCCGAAGGCACCCAGTCGGGCGTCAATGTGCAGCTCCTGCAGGCTCCGGCCAGCACGCAGACGGGCCTCGTGCGGGTGAGCATCCCGCGCGGCGAGTCCACCTTCGTGTTCAACGTGCCGAAGGATGTGTATGCCGGCGAAGGGCCGTCCGCCCTGGCCGCCAGCACCATCCGCATGGAGAACGGCAGCCCCGTGCCGCCGTGGATCAAGCACGATCCGCAGAGCATGAGCGTGTCGGCCACCAACGTGCCGCCGGGCGGCCTGCCGGTGCGCCTGCTGCTGACCATCGGCGGCAAGGTGACCACCGTGGTCATCGGCACCACCGACCAGGGCGGCCAGTAAGCGCCAGTAAAGGCTGGGAGGGGGAGGGCGGCAGTGGTCGCCCTCCTGAGAGATCGGCGAGTTTTCACCCGGCCGGGGCAGCCAGCCGGGTGGGGACTCGCCGATTTTTCGTTGACCGGGCGGGCCGTCACCCCACCATCACCTGCCGGTAACGCCCGTGCAGCATCCGCCGGCGACACTGCGCGGATGGACAACGCCGGACTCGTCTGCCAGGAAATCGTCAGCCACAAGGGGCCGCTCAGGGTCGCCGTGGTGACGGAAACCTATCCACCCGAAATCAACGGGGTGGCGATGACCACCGGGCGCATGGTGGAGGGGCTCGTCGCCGCCGGCCACCGGGTTGACCTGATCCGCCCGCGCCAGGCCCACGAGGGCGCCGTGCTGGCCACCGACGGGGTGGAGCAGATGCTCGCCCGGGGCATCCCGATCCCGAAATACGCCAACCTGCAGCTCGGCCTGCCGGCCCAGAAGGTGCTGCTGCGGCGCTGGTCGCACCAGCGGCCGGACGTGGTGCAGGTGGTCACCGAAGGGCCCCTGGGCTGGTCGGCGCTCACCGCGGCACGCAAGCTGCGCCTGCCGGTGATCAGCGAGTTCCACACCAACTTCCACCGCTACACCGGCCACTACGGCGTGGGTTGGCTCAAGCGGCCCATCGCGGCCTATCTGCGCAAGTTCCACAACCGGGCCGACCTGACCCTGGTGCCCACCCGCGCCCTGTGCGCCGAGCTGGCGGGGCAGGGCATCCCGCGGGTGGATGTGGTGTCCCGCGGGGTGGATACGACCCTCTTCGACCCCGCCCGGCGCAGCGACGCCCTGCGCCGCCAGTGGGGGCTGGCGCCCGATGATCTGGCGGTGCTGTACGTGGGGCGTGTCGCCCCCGAGAAGAACCTGACCCTGCTGGAGCAGGCCTTCGTGGCGGTGCGGGCCCGCCACCCCCGAGCGCGGCTGGTGCTGGTGGGCGACGGCCCAGCCCTGCCGCAGCTGAGGGCGCGAATGCCCGAGGCGGTGTGCGCCGGCGCCCAGACCGGCGTGCTGCTGGCCGAGCATTACGCCAGCGCCGACCTGTTCATCTTTCCGAGCCTCACCGAAACCTACGGAAACGTGGTGGCCGAGGCGCTCGCCAGCGGCCTGCCGGTGGTAGCCTATCGGGATGCCGCTGCCCATGAACTGATCGACCACCGGGTGCACGGCTGGCTGGCCGAGCCGGGCGACGAGCCCGGCTTCGTGGCCGGGGCGGTGGCGCTGGCCGAATCCCCCGCGCTGCGGGCAAGCCTGCATCTGGCGGCGCGGGCCCGGGTGGATAGCCTGGCGTGGCGGGTGATCGTCGAACGGCTGGTGGGAATCCAGCGCCAGGTGATCCTCAGCGCCCCGATCTTCGCCCGCCGATAAGGCCCGTCACCGCGCCCAGCCTTCAGGGCAGCAGCTGGATGCCGATAGAGAGCGACAGGCCTTCGCAACGGGTTGCGAAAGGTCGAGCCCGCTTGCCGATCCAGGTCGCCGCCGCCCATGAACGTGCTGTCCCGTTTCCTCTCCACCCTCCTCGCGCCGGAGCGACAGCGACGTTTCGTCGTCGTGCTGATCATGGCGGTGGTCCTGAGCAACCTGCTGGCGATCGGGCTGGGGGTGTTCAGCCTCATCGGCAGCCGCGCCCAGACGGAAGCCCTGGTGGCCCAGAACGCCCGCAACCTGGCCGGCGCTCTTGATCAGGGCCTCGCCAACAGCGGTCGCACCATCGACATGGCGCTGCGGGCGCTGGCGGACGAACTCGAACGGGAGGAGGCGGAAGGGTCGTCCTACCTCACCGCCGACGAGATCCGCGCAATGCTGATGCGCTACAAGGGCTGGTTGCCGGAGATCGAGGGCGTGCGCGTCTACGACGCCAACGGCGTGCTGCGCTGGGACGGGGGTCTTGGTCCGGTGCTGAAGGCTGACATCTCCGACCGGGAATACTTCCGCACGCTGAAGGCCAATCCCGCGGCCGGGCTTACGGTGTCGCGGCCGGTGATCGGGCGGGTCGTGAAGACCTGGATCGTGCCCTTTGCCCGCCGCTACAACCGCGCCGACGGGAGCTTTGCCGGGGTGGTGGTGGCCATCGTGCCGGTCGAGTACCTCACCGCGATGCTCTCCCGTCCGAGCCTCGGGCCCGGCGGCAGCGCGATGCTGCGCTATCAGGATCTGAGCCTCATCACCCGCTACCCGCCCGTCACCGGCCCGGCCGGCGAGATCGGTGAGGTGTGGTCGGCCGAGGGCGTGCGCGAGCGCCTGGGCGCCGGCCAGAACGCCGCGGTGTTCCGTGCCACGGACAGCGGCGATGGCGGCGACGGGAGCGAACGCTTCCTGGCCGTGCAGCGGGTCGATGGCCTGCCCTTTGTGGTGGGGGTGAGCCTGTCGAGTCACGACTATCTCGTGCAGTGGCATCGGGAAGCCTGGCAGACCGGCATCCTGCTGACGGCCTTCCTGATCGTCTCGGGCGGTTCGGCGCTGCTGATCGGCCATCTCTACCGGCGTCAGCAGGACGATGCGAGCCAGGTGAGGGAGTCCAACGTGCGCCTGGCCGCCACCCTGGGCGAGCTGCGCGTGCGGGACCGGGCCCTGGCCGCGGCCGAGGGCATCGGCAAGCTGGGCGTCTACTCCATCGACCTGAGCAACAAGGTCACGACCTCTTCGCCCACCCTGCGGGATGTCTTCCGTGTGCCGCGGGAGCGGCCCTTCGTGCCGGAAGACTGGATCGAGCTGGTTCATCCGGACGACCGCCGGGTGATTGAGCGCTTCATGGTCGGGCTGGTGCAGAACGGCGAACCCTTCGATCAGAGCTACCGCATCATCTGCCGCGACGGGGCCATCCGCTGGGTGCATGGGGTTGGCCTGATGGAGCGCGACGCCGCCGGCCACCCGCTGAGCGTCCACGGTGCGGTGCAGGACATCACCGAATACAAGCAGGTCGAGGCCTCGCTGCAGAGCGCCGTGGCCGACTACGAGAAGCTGGTGGCGCGCATCCCCACCGGGGTGTTCGGCTTCCGCTGGCAGCCCGACGGGCTTTCGCGCTTCACCTATGTGAGCCCGCGCTTCTGCTCGCAGCTCGGGGTGACCGTGGAGGCGGCGATGGCCGACGCGCGGCAGGTGTTCTCCCAGGTCCATCCGGACGATCGTCCGGCGCTCAAGAATGCGCGGGCGGGCAGCTTCGACAGCGAGCGCGATTTCACCTGGGAGGGCCGCGTCCAGGTGAGAGGCGAGATCCGCTGGGTCGGGGTGATCGCCCGGCCGACGCGGCTCGACGACGGGGCGGTGCTGTGGGAGGGCGTGCAGGCCGACGTCACCGACCGCAAGCTGGCCGAGCTGGCCCGCAGCGAGAGCGAGGAGCGCAACCGCCTGCTGCTGCAGTATTCGCCGGTGGGCATCCTGCAGTACGGCACCGATCTGAAGGTGGTTTATTGCAACCTGCAGTTCGCCAACATCATGGCCGTGCCCCACGAGTACATGCTGAGCCTCGACTGCAAGACGCTGAAGGACCAGCGCATCCTGCCCGCCATGCGCGCGGCGCTGGCCGGTGAGCTGGGCGAATACGAGGGCGGCTACCGCACCTCCTACGCCGGCAAGGAGCTGCTGGTGTCGGTGTCCTGCGCGCCGCTGCGGGACGCGGACGGCGACATCACGGGCGGCATCATCATCCTGCAGGACGTCACCGAGCGGATCCGCAAGGACGAAGAACTGGCTCGCTACCGGGACAGCCTCGAGGAGCTCGTCGCCGCGCGCACCGCCGACCTGGAAACCGCCCGCGCCGAGGCGGAGCGGCTGGCCCGGGTGAAGAGCGAGTTCCTCGCCAACATGAGCCACGAGATCCGCACCCCGCTCAACGGCGTGCTGGGGCTGGCGCGGATGGGTTATCGGGAGAGCGTCGGGCGGGATGCCGCGCAGAACACCTTCGGGCGCATCCTGTCATCGGGCCAGCTGCTGCTGGGCATCATCAACGACATCCTCGATTTCTCGAAGATCGAGGCCGGCAAGCTGCGCATCGAGGCCATCGAGGTGGATCTGATCAAGGTGATCGGCGACACCCTGGCGCTGATGGACGAACGCGCCGAGGACAAGGGGCTGACGATCCGCCTGCAGCGGGCGCCCTCGCTGCCGGCGGCGTGCATCAGCGATCCGCTGCGGATCGGGCAGATCCTGGTGAACCTGCTCTCCAACGCCATCAAGTTCACCGAGCACGGCAGCGTCACCCTCTACGCCGGGGCCGAGGGCGGCCAGCTGGTGCTGCGCATCAGCGACACCGGCATCGGCATGCGTCAGGCCGACATCGAGAAGGTGTTCGCACCCTTTGAGCAGGCAGACAACTCCACCACCCGCAAGTTTGGCGGCACCGGCCTGGGGCTGACGATCACCCATCGCATCGTCGGGCTGATGGGCGGCAGCCTGCGCGCCGAGAGCGTCGAGGGCCAGGGCAGCAGCTTCGAGGTGCGCCTGCCTTACGTGCCGCTGGCGGCGGCGCCGGCCGAAGCCGAGCCGGAGGGCGCCGACGGCGAACCCGGCACCCGGCTGGCCGGCATCCGGGTGCTGGTGGCCGAGGACAACGAGGTGAACCAGATGGTGCTCGAAGACCACCTGTGCAGCGAAGGCGCCGAGGTGACGCTGGTGGATAACGGTCAGGCGGCCATCGACTGCGTGCTGGCCAAGGGCGCGGCGTCCTTCGACGTGGTGCTGATGGATGTGCAGATGCCGGTGATGGATGGCCACACGGCCACCCGTCTGCTGGGCGGGATCGCCCCCGACCTGCCGGTGATCGGCCAGACCGCCCACGCCCTCGACGAGGAGCGGGCGGCCTGCCTGGCGGCCGGGATGGTGGATCACCTGGCCAAGCCCATCGAGCCGGAGGCGATGGTGCGCTCGATCCTGCGCCACCGGCGCCCGGCCAGCGCCTGACGCCGCTTCAGCGCATGCCGATCTTTGCGCCGGTGAACAGGTCGCCGGCACCGCGCGGGGCACTGCGCCAGTACTGACGCGGCGCATTCACCTTTGCGCCGAGCTTGGCGGCGGCGTGCCACGGCCAGTGGGGGTCGTACATCATCACCCGGGCCACGCCGACCAGATCGGCCTGACCCTTGGCGACGATCTCCTCGGCCTGTTCGGCTTCGGTGACGAGGCCCACCGCGATGGTGGGCATGCCGGTTGCGGCGCGGATGCGCTCGGCAAACGGCACCTGGAAGCCCGGCGCCACCGCAAACTTCTGCAGCGGCGACAGCCCGCCGGTGGACACGTGGATGAAATCGCAGCCGCGGGCCTTGAGGGCCTGGGCGAAGGCCACGCTCTGCTCCAGATCCCAGCCGCCCTCGACCCAGTCGGTGGCGGAGATGCGCATGCCTACCGGGCGATCTGCCGGGAAGGCCGCGCGCACCGCGTCGAACACCTCGAGGGGGAAGCGCATGCGGTTTTCCAGGCTGCCGCCGTAGGCGTCGGTGCGCACGTTGGAGAGCGGCGACAGGAACTCGTGGAGCAGATAGCCGTGGGCGCCGTGGAGCTCGATGCAGTCGATGCCGATGCGCGCGGCGCGGCGGGCGGCGGCCACGAAGGCGTCGCGGATGCGCACGAGGCCGGCGGCGTCGAGGGCCGTGGGGGCCGGCTCGGCGGCCGAATACGCCACCGCCGACGGGGCCACGCAGGGCCAGCCGCCGTCTTCGACCGACAGCAGCTGGCCGCCGGCCCAGGGCACCGCGCTGGAGGCCTTGCGGCCGGCGTGGGCGAGCTGGATCGCCAGGGGCATCGACGAATGGTGGCGCACGCTGTCGAGCACCTGGCCCAGGGCGGCGGCGTTGGCGTCGGACCACAGGCCCAGGCAGTCGTGGGTGATGCGGCCTTCCGGCGACACGGCGGTGGCCTCGATGATCAGCATGCCGGCACCCGAGAGGGCCAGGCTGCCCAGGTGGATCAGGTGCCAGTCGGTGGCGTTGCCGTCGCCGTCGGCCGAGTACTGGCACATGGGCGCGATGACGATGCGGTTGGGCAGGCTGAGCTTGCCGAGGGAATAGGGCGTGAACAGGGTGCTGGAGGAGTCAGGCATCGGAAGCGGCTCCGGGTGGGCAAAGATCGGATGATCCCAGAAAAGGATGACAGCGGCCCATCCGGGTAAACCGGCGCCGCCCCACGCCCCGGCGCTTGCACGCAGGATATTTTTGACGGGCTATCAAGTCGTGTGGACGGGCTTCCGTAATGACCGGATGTGACGAAGCCTGTGCCCGGAGAGAGCCGGTGCGCGCAAGACCTCGGGAGACGACAAGATGCTGGCGACCCCAGAACGACAGAAGCCCTCGGTGGAGCCGGGGGCGCCCACCATCCTGGTGGTGGACGATTCCCGGATCAACCTGAAAGGCGTCAGCCGGATGCTGGAGGGGCACTTCAACGTGCTCACCGCCGAATCCGGCCCGGTGGCGCTCGGCATTGCCGCCGCCGATCCGCGCCCCGACCTGATCCTGCTCGACGTGATGATGCCGGAGATGGACGGCTACGAAGTCATCCAGCGCCTGCGCGCCAGCCCGGTGACCCGCGACATCCCGGTGATCTTCGTGACCGCCCGGGTCAATGACGAGGACGAGCAGCACGGCCTGTCGCTGGGCGCCGCCGACTACATCACCAAGCCCCTGCGCGCTGCGATCCTGCTGGCGCGGGTGAAGAGCCACCTCAAGCTCAAGCAGGCCCAGGACGAGCTGCGCACCCAGAACGAGACCCTCGAATCCCGGGTCATGGAGCGCACCGAAACCCTCGGGGCGATCCTCGACAGCGCCGACCAGCTCATCGCGATGATCACCCCCGACGGCGCGCTGATGGCGATCAACCGCATCGGCGCCGAGTTCTTCGGCTCGACGCCCGCCCGGCTGTCGGGGCAGAACCTCTTCGACCTGCTGCCGCCCGAGTTCGGCATCCGCCTGGCCGACCAGATCGCCGAGGTGCTTGCCTCCGGCCGCAGTTCCGAGATCGACGCCGCCAACCGGGGGCGCATCTTCCACGTCACCGTCTATCCGGTGCCGGGCAACCCGCCGCGGGTGGTGGTCTACGCCAACGACGTGACCGACAAGGTGGCCGCCGAGATCGAGCTGCGCCGTGAGCGCGAGCAGCTTGCCCAGTCCCTGGCCCACCAGCGCGAGCTCAACCGCAAGCTCGAAGACGCCCAGAACCAGCTCCTGCAGTCCGAGAAGATGGCCTCGCTGGGCCAGCTCGCCGCCGGTGTCGCCCACGAGCTGAACAACCCGATCGGCTTCGTGCGCTCCAACGTGACCACCCTCGAAGGCTACCTCACGGGCATCTTCGAGATCCTCCGGGCCTACGACGACAAGGCCGCCGCCGCGCTGCCCGCACCCGACGCCGCCGAGCTGGCAGCCCTCAAGAAGCAGAAGGATTTCGACTTCGTGCACGAGGACATCTTCCAGCTCCTCAGCGAATCCAAGGACGGCCTCACCCGGGTGCAGGACATCGTCCAGAACCTCAAGGATTTCTCCCGCGTGGGTGGCGCCGGCTGGGGCTGGGCCGACCTGCACGCCTGCATCGACTCGACCCTCAACATCATCTGGAACGAGATCAAGTACAAGTGCACCGTGGTCAAGAACTACGACCCGGCGCTGCCCCAGGTGTATTGCATCGCGTCACAGCTCAACCAGGTCTTCATGAACCTGCTGGTGAACGCCGCCCACGCCATCCCCGAGAAGGGCGAGATCGTCATCACCACCGAGCACGACGCCACCGGCACCGTGCGCATCCACGTGAGCGACAACGGGGTGGGCATCCCCGAAGAGAACTTCGCCCACCTCTTCGAGCCCTTCTTCACCACCAAGCCCATCGGCAAGGGCACCGGGCTCGGGCTGTCCATCGCCTACGGCATCATCGGCAAGCACCACGGCACCATCGACGTGGCCAGCACGGTGGGCAAGGGGACGACCTTCACCGTCACCCTGCCGGTCGAGAACACCGACGACGCGGCGGCTGCCGCGGACGCCGCTGCCAGCTGAGCGTTCCTGCGCCAGCAACGACAAAGCCGCCCGCGGGCGGCTTTGTCGTTTTCGGATTCCGTAGGCCGGACTTCAGTCCGACTTCACGGGTTGATCTGCCCGCCAGGTGTCGGACTTCAGTCCGACCTACGGGAGAACCCTGGCAGGCCGGCGCCCAGATCGAGTGCCCGCCGCCCCATACAGGTGCATCCCTCAGCGGAAGCGGTGGTCCTCGCCCGGGTGCTCGAAGCCGTAGCCATCCCGTCGGCAGGCCGCCATGCCCATGGTCGAAAGCCGCGCGGAACGGCTCTCCTGGGTCGTATCGGCCAGCCAGGCCAGGATTGCCCGCAGCGCGGTGCCCAGCTGGAAGTGAAAGTGCAGGGTGTTCATGTCGGTGTCTCCGTCCTGTGTTCTGTTCTTTGACATAGCAAAGGCCATGCCGGTGTTACGGTATTACCGAACAGGACTTGAGCGTGTGATGAATTCAACAGGCATGCGCGTTTGCCGGCCGCGCCTACTGGATGATGAAATTCGTGAACAGCGTGGTCTTCACCGGGCCGGTGGCGGGCTGGCGGTGGCCGCGCTTGTCGGTGTAGGCCGGGTTGCCGACGATGCCATTGATCGTGTCGCGGATCTCCTCGGCCAGGTCGCCTCGGGCCTTGGTCGTCTTCAGCTCGGCGCCACTGTGTCCGGCCAGCAGCATCAGGATGTCGTTGCGCACCTGGGGCATGTACGCGTTGATCGCCGCCGCGCCCTTCGGGTCGTCCAGACGCAGGGTGATCGCCAGCTGCACGAAGCGGCTCGAACCGTCGGCGTCCGCAGCCAGGTTGGTGGTGATCGTCTCGAGGGTGACGAGGTCGGCGCCGCCGCCCCCGCCACCGTGATCGTTGGCGAGCAGCGGCTGGGCAAGGCCCAGCCCGGCGATGAGGAGAAGCGGCGCACAGGCGGCGCGAAGGGGCTTGAACATGGCAGGGGCCATCGGATGATTGATCGGGCAGGCCACCCGTCGTGGCAGGACGTGTGCGGGTGACACACGCTCTTCGGCATTTCCTGCCGGAACTTGACTCCCGCGCAGGGGGCCTCAGCCCGGTGCGCGGTAGACCAGCACCTTCAGCGCCCGCTCCGGGGCCACGTCGGCAAAGGCCGGCGGGTTGGCCAGGCGCTCGACGAACTGCATCGCCGGCGCGTTTTCGGCCATCAGCCCGTGGAGGAAATCCGCCCCCAGCTTGGGCGAATTGAGGCACAGCAGGGCCTGCCCGCCGGGCACCAGCAGGTCCGGCAGGCGGCGCACGAGCCGGGCGTAGTCCTTCTCGGCCACGAAGCTGCCCTTCTGGTAGCTGGGCGGGTCGAGGATCACCAGATCGTAGGGCCCGCTGCGCTTGATCTTGCCCCACGAGGCGAAGATGTCGTGGGGCATGAAGCTCGCCCCGGCCCCCAGCCCGTTGAGCTGGTGGTTCTTCTGGCCGATGGAGAGCGCGCCGCCGGCCATGTCCACATTCACCACCTGCCCGGCGCCGCCCTGCAGGGCCACCACCGAGAACGCGCAGCTGTAGGCGAACAGGTTGAGCATCCGCTGCCCCGGCCGCGCCGCCATCTGCGCCCGCACCCAGCGCCGGCCTTCGGCCATGTCGAGGAAGAAGCCGTGGTTGAGCCCGCGCAGCAGATGCACCCGGAAGCGCGCCCCGTCCTCGCCGATCACATGAGGATCGGGCACGCTGCCGGCCATCAGCCGCGTCTCGGCGCGGGCCTCGAAGCGGTACTGATACACCCAGTTGAGCGGCTCGCCCGGCGCGATCTGCGCCCAGCGGGCCTCCAGCGCCGCGCCGATGACAGCCAGCTCGTCATCGCTGGCCGGCTCGAAGCTGGTGAGCAGCAGCACCGGCGGATAGGCGTCCAGCGTCCATTGCTCGCAGCCCGGGTAAAGCCCGCCGCGGCCGTGGAAGATACGCACGGCGTCGGTGGGCGGCGTGAGGGCGGCGATGGCGTCGAGGAGGGGCTGCATGGGCGGGAGAAGGGCTGGCGGGACGGGCCCGGATTGTCCCGGAAAACTGTTGGGCAGGCGAGGCGCCACCCTGCTCAAACCGAGTCACCCTCGAAATAGTCCGAGTCGACCCGCTTGATCTCGAACCGGCTGACGGGGGACACCCCCACGTTGTGGTCGACCATCAAGGCGGCCAGTTGCTCGCCGCCAACAAGGATGATTTTCGAGGGGATGATCCCCGCGTACTCATGGGCCTCTCGCGAGAACCCGGACGTGGTGATGAAGACCCCCTTGTTCGCACGCTGGCCTTGCAGTGCGCCGGCGAACTTCTGGATTTCCGGACGCCCGACGATTCCCTCCCACCGCTTGGCCTGGACGTAGATCACGTCGAGACCCAGCTTGTCCTCCTTGATGATCCCGTCGATGCCGCCATCGCCGCTTCGGCCTACCGCCTTGCCCGCGTCCTGGCGTGAGCCGCCGTAACCCATGGCGACCAGCAGATCGATCACGAGACGCTCGAAGAAAGCCGGCGTGACGGCTTTCACCTGCTCGAGCACCTCGGCTTCCAGGTTGCTCCGCAGCCGCTGATAGGCCTGCGAGAAAAGCTCCTCGGGCGTGGCTTCCGGTCTCTTCGATGACTCATTCTGGGGCTGCGAGGTCATTGGCAGGTCGGGTTGCGGCGTGCTGTTGCCCTCACTTCTGCGTGACCTGAACGCCCGGAACTCCTGGTACTTCTCGAGCGTGGAAGTGTCGATCTGGGCCACACCGGTTCCGAGCAGCTCGGTGCCCCGCGGCGTGATCCGGAAGTAACCCCGTCGGGTGGCATCGATCAGGCCGGCCTGCTTGAGGTAGGTCTTTGCCCAGCCGGCCCTGTTGTCAAACATGGGTGCCGTGCCACTGGGAAGCATCGTGGCCCGCTCTTCGTCGGACAAC
The DNA here is from genome assembly GCF_030161255.1 of Zoogloea oryzae. Lineage (NCBI taxonomy): Bacteria > Pseudomonadati > Pseudomonadota > Betaproteobacteria > Rhodocyclales > Zoogloeaceae > Zoogloea > Zoogloea oryzae. Next base: position 108,084 of record NZ_BSPX01000004.1, on the reverse strand, counting down.
GCGAACTTGGCCGCCATTTCCTCGACGGCGTCGCGGAATCGATGCTCGTTGCCGTCAGCGGCCAGCCTCAAGAGCGGAAGCATCAAGGTTTGATAGTCGGGGATGGGCATGGTGAGTGTGGGAGACGAAAGAGTGTCGATGGGTCCAACATCGGCTACGCATCCCGAATGGTATCCGAACGTCCGGTCTCGACCACGGGGCTCGTCCGCCAAGGGGTGATCGATGAATAGCCCGCAAGTGCGCGGCTCTGGAGAACGTATGTCGCTCGTGCCACCAGACAGCAAAAGGCCAACCTCGGGAGGTTGGCCTTTTGCTTGCAGATTGCTGATCTGCCGGAATTCTGTGGAGCGGGCGATGGGAACATCATCGTGTTCCCAACTCGTTGATTGATAACGAGTTTTCCGCACTCGGCGAACCGAGATGGACATAATTATGGACTGAAAACCACGCTTGGTCAACGCGCGCTCCGAGCAAGTCCAGTGCGAGCCATGGACAGCCAGCAGTAGCCAATGTACCCGAGCGCTCAACGTCACGAGGCCGGTTCATCTCCCTTTGGCAGGAACTCCTCGCGGGCGCGCTGCAGAAACCGCTTCATGGGCTCAGAGGGTTCGGCGCTGCGGCGCAGCAGGTAGGTGGACAGCATGGGCGGCGTGCCGGCCAAGGGGCGAACGGTTATGTCGGGGCGGTTCAGGGTCTGCACCTGCGAGGCAATGGCGAAACCTAGGCCATAACCGGCACCGACCAGAGTCAGCATCACGCCTAGGCTCGTCACCTGATCTACCAGCTTGAGCGGCTTGGACGCACCTTGAAGCACCGCCTGGATCTGGTGGTGGCAGCCCGATCCCGCGTCCGGATGGCACAGTACCAACGGAAACTTCAAGGCTTCATCCAATGGCACTTCCGCGTGCGCCAACAAGGGGTGGCGCACGGGCACGATCACCGACAGAGGATCGGTCCACACGGGCTCGGCGACAAGGCCTTCGCTCACCGCGTCCGACAGCGCAAAGCCGATGTCCAGCAGATCGTTGTGCAGGTCCTTGAGCTGCTGCGCGAAAGGCAGCTCGAAGACGCGAATCTCCAGTTCGGGCTCTTCCTCGCGGCTGCGCGCCAGCAAGGTGGCAATGTGGGGCTGCGCCAAGCTGTCGCAGATGGCGATGCGCAGATAACCCTGATAGCCCTGCGCCGCCGCCTTTGCGGCACTCACCGCCTGCTCCACGGTGGCCAGCACACGCCGGCACTCACCGAGGAACACTTGACCGGCCCAGGTCAGTCGCGTCTGGTGCGCGCTGCGGTCGAACAACTGCACGCCGAGCGTGGCTTCGAGATTGCGCATTGCGCGCGACACAGGCGATTGTTCTACGCCAAGGCGCTCGGCCGCTCGCGCGAAATGCAGTTCTTCCGCGACCGCAACGAAATAGCGCAGTAGTCTGAGTTCCAATGCGGCCTCCTGTTTGCCTCGTTCCTGGCCTGCGTCCACCTCATGCGGATTGCGCCTCGCTTTCTCCTTCGATGATTGGCAAGAGGTTCCGGCGTTGCATGCTTGCCTATTCGGATAGGCAGATCGCATCCGAAAATTACGGAGGTTGAGGCGGAACGCTACCTGGCCGAAGACCTGAGAACCTCAATCACCGCGACGCTGCACTACCGCCTGATCCACAGGTTCAGTTCAATCAATTCCCGGGTTGCAGCTCCACACGCACCTCGCGCGATTTGCCGGCCCGTTCCACTGACAAGACCACCACATCGCCGACCTTCCTGTCGTCTAGCCGCGCGAGCAGCTTGGCCACATCGTCCGTCGCCTTGCCATCAACATCGATGATGCGGTCGCCCGGCACGATGCCTTGCGGCGTGACTTCGACACCCGCGAGGCCGGCCTTGTGCGCTGCCGAACCAGGGGTAACACGCAACACGAACACGCCCTTGCTTCCGGTCAGTGCAAGCAGGCGCTGATTGAGCTGTTCGTCCACCTCAATGCCCAGCGCCGGACGGATGTACTTACCGGTCTTGATGAGTTGCGGGACTACGCGCATGACGGTGTCCACCGGCACGGCGAAGCCGATCCCAGCCGATGCACCGGAAGGGCTGTAGATCGCTGTGTTGATGCCGATCAGACGGCCGGCGGAATCGAGCAACGGCCCACCCGAGTTGCCGGGGTTGATAGCGGCATCGGTTTGAATCAGGTGTTCGATGGTCACTCCGCCAGATTCTCCGGGCAGCGATCGATCTAGCGCGGACACGATGCCGTTGGTGAGTGTCCAATCCAGGCCGAAGGGGTTGCCGATGGCGAACACCTTTTGTCCCACCTTGAGGTCTGCGCTGGTGCCGACCGGAACGGCGGGCGGGCGCTGGAAGCCGACGCCGATTTTGAGCACCGCGATATCGTGTGCCGGACTCACTCCGACCAGCGCGGCTTGGTAATCGCGGCCGTCGGCCAGTTTGACCGTGGCCTCCGACGCCCCCTGAATCACATGAAAGTTGGTAACGACATGACCGGCGTCATCCCAGATGAAACCCGAACCCGTCCCGCGCGGCACGGAAAAGACGTTGCGCGTCCAGACATCTCGTACCAGTTGGGACGTCGTGATGTAGACCACCGATCCCCGGGATTTCTCGAACAGTTCGATGGTGGCCTGTTCGTCAGCGGCCAGATCGCCACGCGGCGTGACGGTGCGCTCAGCGGCTTGGCGCGGGCTGAACCAGGCCTCGATGGCGGGCAGGAACTGCCAGAACAGCATGAGTGCGGCAACGCACGCAGTGATGAAGAGCCACCGCCGGACGAAATGATCCGGAGCTGGGCGTTGTGGGTAAGGATCGTGGTAAGCCATGGCGGGGGTTCCTTTCGAGTGATTTAGCGCCAAAGGCCGCTCAGGCCCCGGCGTGGCGGGCGCATCGGGGCGAACGACCTTGGCGCGAGATATTCCGTTTGGAACGGCAGGGCCTGCGATGGCTGAGGCGCCAACGCCATCAGGCGCGCGATACGATCCTCTGTCGCCGGATGCGTGCGCAACCAGGACGGTTCGGGATTCCCCCAGCCGGGCAACAACCAGGCTCGCCACGAGCGGCTCACCCGCTCGATCTTCGCCAGCGCCGAGGCGAGCCCGTGCGGATCTCCCGTCAGCTCTACTGCCATCCGGTCGGCATCGAACTCTCGCACACGTGACAGACCCAACTGTGCGAGCAGTGCAAGTTGCGGCGAAGCGGCCAACAACAGTAAGCCAATCCAGTTAATTTCTGCTGCACCGACCAGCAAGGCTGGCATGCTGATCAGGAGCGCGACCTGACCCAACAACGCCAGCAGGTTCGTGAGCCGGCTGATCGAATCGGCCAAGCCCATGACACGAAGATCTTCTTGAGCGATGTGCGCGACTTCATGCGCCAGCACGGCTTGCAGTTCGCGCATACTCAGGCTGCGGAGCAGGCCATCGGTGAGGGCAATGGAGGCAAGGCGCCTGGAGCCGGTGGCAAAGGCATTGACGATGTCGCTGGGCACATAGTACGGAACCGGCGTGTTCGGCAATCCTGCGCGAGCTGCGAGCGCTCGCAGCAACGACCAGATTGCGGGGGCTTCATCAGGGCGCAAGGGACGGGCGCCATACAGACGCAAGGTCATCGCGGAGGCGGCGACAGGTTCGATCAGCAGGGTCAATGCGCATGTTGCCAGTGCCAGCCAAAGGCCAATCTCGCCGAACAGCAGACTGCCAGCGGCAGCTGCGATCCCCACCAGGGTCAAAACCAGCAGCGCGGTTTGAAAGCGATTGAGCCAGCGGTGCCTCGACCTGGCATCGTGTCGGCCGACTAGACCATAGGGGGTCATACCTCCATTACTCGCTCTTGCGGTCATCGCGTTCACGCATGAGCCAATAGGTCAGACCCAAGGCCAGTACCGTCCCCGCCAGCGCGGCCACTTTGGCAGGATCAACGTCGGGTTCTAGGATGATGAACTTGCGGGCCAGTGCCAGGATCGCGATCAGAATGACGGTCTTGACCTGGATGATGCTTTCCTTGCGCAGAGCCACTTTGACGATCGAATGCTTGAATTCCATGGCGATCAGCAGCGTCATGGTGGCACCGAACACCAGCTGGAAAACCTTATGATCCAGTGGATTCAGCGCATCCATGACGAGCAGTGTGAACACCAGCCGAATCAACTGAATCAGCGAAATCACAATTACCAACGCGATGACGCCCGAAAGCGTGATGGCAACGAACTGCTCGAAGCGCTCGTAAACCGTCATCAACCGCCACTGGGAGCGTATCTCGTCAAGGGCCGTGTGGCCAGATTCTTTATTCATAAGCGTTGCGCTCTCTCTTTCAATGAAACGTTAATGGAACGGAGAGTCCGAGAAGACGACTCGATCACACCTGAATCACCGGGGCAATTGCGAAGCCACCCAGCGCATAATGTCCTGCGCGCCCATGGCGCCCGCCTGACGTGCAACCTCATGTCCCCCTCGGAACAAAATCAGGGTTGGAATGCTGCGAATACCGAACTGGGCGGCCAGGTGAGGCTCGGCCTCGGTATTTACCTTGGCCAACCTCACCTTGGGTTCAAGCAGGGAGGCTGCCTGCTCGAACTGCGGCGCCATCATCTTGCACGGTCCGCACCACGGCGCCCAAAAGTCAACCAGCAGCGGCAGGTCACTGCGCTCCAGATGACGGGCGAAGGTCGCTGTGGTCAGATCAATGGGCTCTCCGGTGAACAGCGGGTGCTGGCACCGCCCGCAATTGGGCTTCTCTGCCAACTTGTTGGCTGGCACGCGATTGATGGATTGGCAGTGTGGGCAGACGATATGAATGCTGTCACTCATGAGGTGGCTCCTTGGGACACAGAGGAAGTAATGGCTCCGGCAGTTGGGCCGCTGTGACATGGGGATTCGAGCTGTAGCCCTTGCGTCAGTTGCCGGATGCTGTATTCATCCAGCGTTTCCCGTGCGAGCAGTTCGCGCGCGCACCGCTCCAGCACTTCTCGGTTAATTTCGAGAATTCGGTATGCACGATCAAACACACCCATCACGATGTCACGGATGGCTTGGTCGATGCGTGTCTGAGTCGATTCGGCTACCCGGCAGCCACCCTGTACCAGTTCAGGCGCATCAAGAAAACGCGGCCTCTGTGCCTCAAAAGCAACGTACCCCAAGCCCTCATCCATGCCGAAGCGCGTAATCATGTCGCGGGCGATGTCGGTGGCCCGCGCCAGATCGTCTGAAGCCCCTGTGGACAGCTCGCCAAACACGAGCTTCTCAGCCGCGCGCCCTCCCAGGAGCACGGCGATCTTGTGCTCCAGGTCGGCACGTGTCATCAGAAATCGGTCTTCGGTGGGCCGCTGCAGGGTGTAGCCGAGTGCACCGATGCCACGCGGAACGATTGAAATCTTGTGTACCGGATCGGTGCCGGGCAGCGCCAGCGCCACCAGAGCGTGTCCCATCTCGTGATAGGCGACAGTTTCCCGCTCCTTCGGATTGAGCACACGGTTCTTCCTTTCCAGGCCGGCCACGATGCGCTCGATGGCGGCGGTGAAGTCCTGCAGTTCCACAGCCTGCGCCTTGCGCCGGGTCGCGTTCAGCGCTGCTTCGTTCACGAGATTGGCCAGATCGGCGCCGGAAAAGCCGGTGGTCAGTGCCGCCACCTGTTCCAGATCGACATCGTGGGCCAGGGTGATCTTCTTGACATGGACCTTCAGGATATCCAGGCGACCTTTCTTGTCGGGGCGGTCTACCAGCATCTGACGGTCGAAGCGGCCGGCGCGCAGCAAGGCCTGATCGAGGATCTCCGGCCGGTTGGTGGCTGCGAGGATGATCAGTCCGACCGAGCTGTCGAAGCCGTCCATTTCAGTAAGTAACTGGTTCAGCGTCTGCTCACGCTCGTCGTGTCCACCGTTCGGTCCTCCGACACCGCGTGCACGGCCCAGCGCGTCGAGTTCATCGATGAAGATGATGGCCGGCGCCTGCCCGCGCGCCTGCTCGAACAGGTCGCGCACCCGCGCCGCGCCCACGCCGACAAACATCTCGACGAACTCCGAGCCGGAGATAGAGAAGAACGGTACCCCGGCCTCGCCCGCCACGGCCTTGGCCAGCAGGGTCTTGCCCGTGCCGGGCGGGCCAACCAGCAACACACCTTTCGGGATGCGCGCCCCGAGCCGTCCATACTCCTGCGGATTCTTGAGGAAATCGACGATCTCAACCAACTCCGCCTTGGCTTCATCGACGCCAGCGACATCGGCAAAGGTCACGCCAGTGTTCTTCTCCATGAATACCTTGGCACGGCTCTTGCCGATGCTCAGGAAGCCGCCCATGCCCTGCTTCTCGGCGAAGCGGCGGAACAGGAAGAACCAGACGCCGAAGAAGGCCACCGCCGGCAGAATCCAGGAGAGCACATCACGTAGCCAGGTGCTTTCCACCACCCGCGCGTAAGGCACGTCGTACTTGGACAGCCGCTCGGCCAGGTCGGGTTCGACGCGAGTGGCCACGATGGTGGTCTTGCCCCGGCTGTCCGGCGATTTCAGGCGCCCGGTGACCGTGCGGTCCGACACCATCACTTCGGCGACGCGCCCCTCGGCCAGCGCCTTCTCGAATTCGCTGTAGGGCACGGGCTCGACGGTCTTGGTCGCCTGCCAGTAGTTCTGCAGCGTCAGCAGCAACAGGCCGGCGACGATCCAGTAGCCAATGTTCCATTGATCTTTCTTTTCCATGGGCAATGTTACTCGCAAGTCGTGTCGCTAGAGAATGGGGGTGAACAGACGGGCCACCCCGTCGCGCAAGCGGATGGCCAGCGGGCGGGCGCGCAACGCCTTCGCCGATATCTCGCCCGACGCATCACGAGCGGCATCAAAAAGGGATTCCAGCCGCGTAGACAGCGCGGTGTCGTACACCTCCACATTGAACTCGAAGTTGAGGCGCAGGCTGCGCGCATCCCAATTGGCCGAACCCAGGCAGCACCACTGGCCGTCTATCAGCATCAGCTTGCTGTGGTCGAACGGGCCAGGCCGTTCGAAGATGCGTACACCGTGCTCCAGCACCTGCCAGTAGTGGGCGCGCGCGGCCCATTGCACCGTGGGATGGTCGCCGTTTGCGGGCGTCAGCACCTCGACGCGCACGCCGCGCAACGCGGCCGTGCTCAGCGCCGCGATCATCGGCTGATCGGGCACGAAGTAAGGTGTCCAGATGCGCACCGAATGCTTCGCCGCGCTCAAAGCGCCCATGAAGGTCCAGCGCATCCTGTCCAGGGCCTCATCGGGACCGGCCTCGATGCCGCGCGCCCAAGAGGTTCCTTGCTCATCAGCCGTTGCGGGCGGTTCGCCCCAGAAACCCTTGCTGAGCCGCTCGCCCGTGGTATCGCACCAATCATCGGTGAAGCACCGCATCAGATGCGCAACCACCGGCCCGCGCAGACGAAAGTGCAAATCGTGACAGGCCTGCTCCGGCGCATCGGGCCACCAATACGGGCTGAAGATGTTCATGCCGCCGGTGAAACCCGTCTCGCCATCGATCACCAGCAGCTTGCGGTGATTGCGCAGATGCGCGGCATGCAGGCGCGCGGGAATCAACGTCGGGTTGAACGTCGCCGCCGGAACGCCGGCGCGTTGCAAGGCGCGGTAGGCGCTGCGGGGCCTCCAGCGGGCATAGACGTCGTCGATCAGCACCCGCACTTGCACGTCGCGCTCATGAGCCCGGCGCAGCGCATCGACGAACTGCGCCCCGATGCCTTGGCTGTCGAAGATGTACGAAGCCAGCGCGACGCTGTGCCGCGCCGACTCGATGGCAGCGAGCATGGCCGGGTAGGCCTGCTCGCCATCGACAAGCGGCTCGATGCGGTTGCCGCCGGTCAGCGACTGGCCGGTGGCGCGTCCCACCAGGTGGGCCAGACCGGCAAGCGGCGGCGATACAGCCTGGGGCATCGTAGGCGCGAGGTCCTGCCGAACAGCAGGATCTGCCCCCGGAAACAGCCGCCGCGCCCGCCGCTGGTAACGGTTGATGCCGAACAGCCCATACAGCAGCGAACCGCCCAGCGGCAACAGCGCGATCAGCAGCACCCACAGCGTGGCCGATCGAGGGTCACGCTTGTAGATGACCGCGTGCCCCGCTGTGGGGATAGCGACCGCCAGCGACACGAGGGTGGCTGCCCATGTCAGCCCGTTGGGGTCGGACACGACAGCCTCCCCATGACTCAAGATTCGCCGCCCGCTGACTTCTTCTTGCGCGCAGGCTTGCTCGCGTCGCTCGGCGGCGTCTCGGCCACGTTCGCGGCATCGGGCTTCTCAGGCTCGGCCGGCTTCGCGGGTGGCTCCTGGCGCTCGAAGACCACCCGTTCGGCCTTGTCGTCCCAGCGGGCGCTGGCGTGATCGGCCTTGCCGATACCGCCACCCAGCATCTCGCGCGCCAGTGCCGTCTCCAGCTCGCTGCGGATCAGCCGCTTGAGCTCACGCGCGCCGAACTCGGGCTTGTAGCCTTCCTCCGCGAAGTGATCGATCAAGGTCTGATCGAAGGTCAGCGTCACGCCCTGGCTGGCGGCGTTGCGGGCCACACGATCGAGCTGCAGGCCGACGATATGGCGGATCTCCTCCTTGCCCAGCGCATGGAAGACGATGATCTCGTCGATGCGGTTGAGGAACTCGGGGCGGAAGTGTCCGCGCAGCACGTCCATCACCTCGGACTTGGTCTTCTCGTATTCCTCGCCGGCGGCGCCACGGGCCTTCAGCCGACGCTGGATGATGTCCGAGCCCAAGTTCGAGGTGGCGATGATGATGGTATTGGTGAAATCCACCACCCGGCCCTTGCCGTCGGTGAGCCGCCCGTCGTCGAACACCTGCAGCAGGATGTTGTAGACGTCGGGGTGAGCCTTCTCGATCTCGTCCAGCAGCAACACGCTGTAGGGTTTGCGCCGCACCTTCTCGGTGAGCTGGCCACCCTCGTCGTAGCCGACGTAACCCGGAGGCGCCCCCACCAGGCGTGCCACGGTATGGCGTTCCCCGTACTCGGACATGTCGATGCGCAGCAGCGCACCTTCATCGCCATAGATGGACTCGGCCAGCGCCTTGGCGAGCTCGGTCTTGCCCACGCCGGTCGGCCCGAGGAACAGAAAAGTCGCCACCGGCTTGCTGCCTTCGCGCAGGCCCGCGCGCGACAACCGCACGGCATCGGCCACCGCGCGCACCGCTTCGTCCTGGCCCACGAGGCGCTCGTGCAGCCGCTGCTCCAGATGCAGCAGCTTCTCGCGTTCTTCCACCGTCAGCTCGTTGACCGGAATGCCGGTCAGGCGCGAGACGATCTGCGCGACATGCTCGGCTTTGACTTCGGCACTGCCCGAGGCGCGCTCGCGTTCCCATTCCTCGACAAGCTTCTTGAGTTCGGCCTCTTTGGCCTCGATGTGCTTGCCCAGCTCGGCGGCCTTGTCGTACTGCTTGCGCGAGGCCACATAGTCCTGCTCACGCCGCAGCTGGTGCAGTTCGGACTCCAGCTCTTGCACCGCCACCGGGCGGGCCGTGGCCGACAGCTTCACGCGTGCGGCCGCCTGGTCGAGCAGGTCGATGGCCTTGTCAGGCAAAAAGCGCGCGGTGATGTAGCGGTCCGACAACTCGGCGGCGGCGATGATCGCATCCTCGGTGATGCTGACCTTGTGGTGCGCCTCGAAGGTGTCGCGCAGGCCGCGCAGGATCATCATGGTCTGCGCTATCGTCGGCTCGGGCACCATCACCGGCTGGAAGCGACGCTCCAGCGCGGCGTCCTTCTCGATGTACTTCTGATACTCGTTGAGCGTGGTAGCGCCGATCAGGTTCAGTTCGCCGCGCGCCATCATCGGCTTGAACACGTTGGCCACGTCCAGCCCGCCTTCGCCGCCACCCTGGCCTGCACCGACGATGGTGTGCACCTCGTCGATGAAGAGAATCAGCTCGCCCTGGTGCTCGGTCACTTCCTTGAGAACCTTCTGCACGCGCTCCTCGAACTCGCCGCGGTACTTGGCGCCTGCCACCATGGCGTTGATGTTGAGTTCGACCAGACGCTTGTCGCGCAGCGTCTCGGGCACTTCGCCGGCGACCATCCGCTGCGCCAGCCCTTCGACAATGGCGGTCTTGCCGACGCCGGGCTCACCGATCAACACCGGGTTGTTTTTCTTGCGCCGGGCCAGCACCTCGATGGTGGTCTCGATCTCCTGCGCACGGCCGATGACCGGATCGAGCTTGCCCTCGCGCGCCATCTTGGTGAGGTCGCGCGAGTATTTATCCAGCTCGGGCGTGTTGGTCGGCGTCTCGGCGCGGCCATCCTCGGCCCCTTTGCCGACCACCTTGCTTACCTGCTGGCGCAGCGCTTGCGGCGTGAGACCGTAACGGCGCAGCAGGTTGGCCGCCAAACCTTCGCCTTCCTCGGCGAGCCCGATCAGGAAATGCTCCGGCCCGACATAAGAGTGGCCGAGTTCGTTGGAGGCCACGAAAGCACGGCTGAGCGCGTCCTTGACCCGGGGCGACACGCCGATCTCGCCCTCGAACGGCTTGTCGCCGCGCTTGGCTTCGGATTCGATCTGCCGCTTGAGGTCATCGACCTTGATCTTGAACTGCCCCAGGATGGTCTTGACCACGTCGCTGTCGATCAGCGCCAGCAGCAGGTGTTCGGTATCGACTTCGGCGCGCCCGAACTCTGCAGCGTGTCGGGCGGCCTCCTGCAATAGGGCCTCGGACTGTTCGCTGATACGGCTGGCGAGCCCACTGCCGCGACGGCGCGCGGTGCCCGTACCGGCCGGGGCGGGTTCGCCGAACGAGGCATCGACCACCTCGTCGGTATCGGCCGCCATGGACGGTGCGTCGTCACCGATACGGAAGAAGTCGCTGCCAAGGAAGTCTTCGAACAGCCCGCTGCGCGAGCCGAACAAGGCTTCCAGCGGTGAGACGGTGCGCTTTTGCTGGCGCACCAGTTGGCGATAGTGATCGTCACACAACAGCATGGTGCTGTGGCGACCATTGAGATTGGCTTCCACCCGCACCGTGGCGGGCTGGCCGCAGACCTGGCATTGTTTTCTGGCCATGCTGATGCTCCTGTAAAGATTGATCTGAAGAGGCACCGCCGATCACGGTGCCTGATCTCTTTGTGGTTTTTGAGAAAAACGCGCTGCCCCGCGTCAGCCGTTGATCGGGATCGAGCGCCCCTGCTTGGGCGTACTGGCCTCGCGCTTTTCCATCGTGATCGTGAGCACGCCGTTCTTGAAAGCGGCCTTGATCGTGTCCTGGTTGGCATCGGCCGGCAGGTTCAGAGCGCGCTGAAAGCTGCCGTAGGAGCGCTCCACCCGGTGGAAACCGCCGTCTTTCGTTTCCTGCTCCTGACGCTTTTCACCGCGCACCATCAGCACGTCGTTGTCGAGCGTGATCTGGATGTCTTTTTCCTCGACGCCGGGTACTTCCAGGGCGATCTTGTACTGCTTGTCGGTCTCCTGGATGTCCAGCGCCGGCTTCAGCATGCCCGGCCAGTCCGACGGCCAGCGTGGCATGGCCAGCGTCGGGAAACCGAAGCCTCGAAACGCGTCGTCGAACAGGCGGTCGATCTCGCGATGCAATTGCAGGATGGGACTGACGGGCCCACCCGCCACAGGCAGGTCATTGCGCTGCACCGGCAGCGAGGCAGTGCTCTGTTGTTCTTCCTGCTCCTTTTTGAACCAGTTCCAGGGAGCCAATTTCTTGAAATCAATGTCCATGTCATACCTCCAGAAATCAATTGAAGACTCACTCAATCCGCTTGCCTGCGGCTATGGATAGCGCGCCCAGGCAACACGGGATGTTTCGCTGACTTCGGCTGCTCATCTGTGCGTATCACCTCCTTCTTTCTGCCTGCTTGGATCTGATCATTGATCCATTGATCGATTTCACTTTGACGAAACCGCCACGTCCCGCCGACCTTGAAGGCCGGAATTTCCCCGTGCGCGGCGAGCCGGTAAAGCGTCCGCTTGCCGACCTTTAAGTAGGTAGCCAACTCGTCGAGTGTGAAGATCGCCTGCTGGCGCGCTGTCATACCACCCCCACAAGTTCCGTCGTCACGCGGCCTCGCTCGAGGAAATTCTTGCAAGACTTTGCAAGATATTGCGCCTAACATGCCGAAAATCAAGAGTCAATATCCAGCGATCTGCTGGCCGATTGATGTGACTCAATCGTAAGCAGCCAGGAAACAAATGTTGGCTGCCACCGCGATGGTGCTCCCCAAGTCATCAATCTGCAGCCATGTGAAAGGGGAAGTCCATGAACGAGATTGCCCGAGTCGGGGTGGATCTGGCCAAGCGGGTTATCTAGGTGCATGCGGTGGATGCGCGCGTGGTGGTTGCCAAGGCGCTGGCCGCTGACAAGTTTGCGGCCTGGTGCGCGGAGCTGCCTCCCGGCTGCCTGGTGGCCCTGGAGGCCTGCGGCGGTGCGCATCACTGGGCACGCAAGCTGCGCGGCTATGGGCTGGATGCGCGGCTGATTGCAGGCCACTTCGTCACGCCCTACCGCATGGCCGGCAAGGGACGCAAGAACGGTGCGGCCGATGCCGCAGCGATCTGCGAGGCGGCAACCCGCCCGCACATGCGCTTCGTGCCGGTGAAGCCGCCGGCGCAGACGCTGCTGGCCAGCCATCAGCTACGCAAACCTCCCGATTCACTCACGCAGCTTATTCCTGCTTGCCTAGGGACGACCGTGTAAGCGGCAGATGGTCGGAGTCCTTTGCGACCAGCACCTACGCGAGCAGCCCGGAGGTGGGGATGCCCTTGGCGATGATCTCCGCCGGGACCGGCGCCTGGGTCAGCGTTCGGCACCTATGCGCAGGTCCACTTGCCGCGGATGTGGCACTCGACCGTGAACACGCCCGGCGTGTAGTCCAGCTTCTCGCTGATGCGCTTGAGCGCACAGCCGCACGCGCAGCGGGTGTTCTCGGGCTCGTGGTGGCAGTCCACGCGCGGCAGGTCCGCCGGCAAGGCGGTGCGCTTAGGCATCGCGCCAGGCGTAGCCGGCGGCTTCTTCTTGCCCAGCAGTTCCTGGAGCTGCGCCTCAGCCGCGGCAAGGTCGGCGTCCAGAGCCTCGTCGAACAGCGCGCGTTGTTCGGCATCGAGCTGCTCGCTCTTCTTGCCGAACTTCAGGCGTCGCAGCTGGGCGATCTCGAACGAGAGCTTCGCCGTAGGCGCTGACATGGGCGAAAAGCATCCGAGCATCACCCCCCAGGATGGCTCTCATCTCGATACAGAGGTGAATCCTCCGCACTATTCGGCTCCCTACGATGATATGGACTGATCACATCGGTAGGGAGAAAGCATGAACTTACGCCATCTTCGCTGCTTCATCGCCGTAGCCGAGGAACTGCACTTCGGCCGGGCTGCTCGACGGCTGCACATCGAACAGTCTCCACTGTCGCGCACGATCCGCCAGATGGAGGCGGATTTAGGGGTGCCGCTGCTCAACCGCTTGCCACGCAGTGTTCGTCTCACACCGGCGGGACAGGTCTTCCTCGAAGAAGCCCGGCGCGTACTGCTGGCCTTCGAGCAAGCGCAGACCAAGGCACGCGCCGCAGCGAACCAGCGGAACACGCTGCGCATCGCACTATCTGGTGACATGGGGCAGGCCCGCTTGTCGGCGTTGCTTGCGCTTTGCCGCGAGGAGGCACCACAGGTCGGCATTCGGATATTTGAAACGCCACTGGCGCAGTTGGTGACTGGACTGCGCAACGACTTGTATGACGCAGGTTTTGCATTGGCTGGTGAAATGGACGCCGGCATCGTCGCCATGCCGGTGTGGCGAGACCCGCTGGTGGTGGCTTTGCCCGCCAGGCATCCGCTGCTGGCTTTCAAGGAAGTGCCGCTGGAGGAAGTGGCGAGCTATCCGCTGGTGCTGTGCGATCCCCAGGTCTGCGAAGGTTGCAGCCGGCAGCGCGAACGGCTGCTCCGCACGGTGGATGCGCAGCCGACGGTAGCCGAGTACGTCAAGACCCATTCCCTGATGCTGGCCCTCGTGGCCGCCGGCTACGGCGTGGGCTTTTCGAGCGCGGCGCATCTGGCGGGTTGCCATCAGGCCGATGTCGTCGTGCGGCCGCTGGCCGACGAGACCGCTTCGCTGACGACCTATCTACTGCGACCCGAAGGCGAAATCATGGAGCCGCTGCGGCAGTTCATCGACCGCGTGGAGCGTGTCGGACGCCCGCAAGGCACCGATCAACGCCCGATGTGACGCGGGGATTTTGGACGGTACGATTCCCTTTCGGTCTGGACCTTGACCCGCATTGCATCGGCGGCCGACCTTTTGCGTCACGGGCATGGATGGCGAATCGGGCCTATCCACCCGGCATCAAGCAAGGCACCTTCAAGCTGTCGAGGTCACAGCAGTGACGCAGAACGCATGAGCCCTTGCTGGATGCAAACCGGCTCAGCCGGAAGTCGCATTGGCGCTTTACCCCGCCCGTATTCCTACGAAAACTTTGCCCTGGTTTTCCGGTAAAGCGCGGCATCCCTTCCTGATCGAACTTGGATGCGCGGCTTTTCAGACCGTTGCGCCGGTAACAAGATTTTTCGCAGGTGCATTATGGTTGAGGTGTAGCGGGCACCGCAAGGAGGTTTGCCCCCTGCGTAACGCTCGGCGACATCGCCGCACCCAACGTCCACCACGATGCCGACCGGCTCGCGCTTCATCGGGTTCTTTGGGCAATCGCTGCGCCCATGTGGGCCGCGCGCGCTTGCCATGTGTCGATCCGACGATGGGAAGAGCGCGATATGCCGAAATCGAGCAGCCACGCCTTTGGCGCAAAGACGTACTACCGACCGATCGAGGCGGCCGTCCGCTGGTGCGGTCTCCTGCGCTTCGAGCAGCGTATTCTGGAAGCGCTGGAGCAGCGTGCCATGCCGGAGCCCGGCGAATTCCCGCGCTGGCCGCTGCTGCGCCTGTATGCCGAGCGCATCTTCGACGCGCTGACGCATGGCGAATTGCCCGGTGGCAAGGCCGGCATCGTGCTGGACTCGCAGCGGCCGGCGCTCGACGACCCCGAGTTGACCGTGCGCCACGTGGACTTGAAAGCGTGGATGTCGCAGTTCTACCCCGGCGATCGGCCGGGGTTTTTGTTTGACGGCATCGAACGCGCGGTGCATCCGGCGGTGAGCGTGGACACGCTCAACATTCTGCTGGCCGATCGCGAAGCAGCGAAGTCGCAACTTGCCGAACTTGCCCTGGTGCATGAAACGCTGCGCACCGCGCACGAAGCACTGGCGAAGGAACATGCCACGCGCGCGGCCAACGACGAACAGGCGCGCGAGCCTGGCCTGCGCAGCGAGACGACTTACCTCAACATCATCGGCGGACTGCTGACGCTGCTGCTGGGCAATTCGCCGTCAGGCGCGGCCTATTCGTCGTTCCGCAGCATGGATGCCGTGGTCAGCGCGCTGATCGCACACCATGAGGGGCGGCCGGGTCTCAGCGAGCGGACGCTGTGGAGCAAGCTCGCGCAGGCGCGGCGCCACCTGGAGGCGTCGTGCTGACGACGCGGCCAGCATGATGCCGATGCGGCGCACTGCAATTGCAGTCGCTGCTTCTGCAATTGCAGTGATTTCGGCGACCGCGGTGTATTGAATACGAGGCACTTTCCGAACAGCGCCAGTGAGCGTCAAGGAGTGTCTCTCATGTCTTCGCAGACCACCGCGCCGGCAGTGCCGGCCGAGCACCGCATCCTGCGTCGCGCCGAAGTCGAGGCCAAAACCGGCTTCAAGCGCGCGCACATCTACAGCCTGATGAAAGAAGGCAAGTTCCCCAAGGCGCTGCGCTTGGGCGTGCGCGCCGTGGGCTGGGACTCGGCGGAGGTCGAGCAATGGATCGCCGATCGCCTCGATGAGCGCGCCTGACGCTTTTCCTCGGTACATGCCATTCAACCGGGAGAGGCCCATGCAGGTGGTGTCCATCATTTCGACCAAGGGCGGCGTCGGCAAGACCACGACGGCGGCCAACCTGGGCGGCTTCGCAGCCGACACCGGGCTGCGCGTGCTGCTGCTGGACCTGGACGTGCAGCCCACGCTGTCGAGCTACTTCACGCTGGCCGAGCGCGCGCCGGCCGGCATCTACGAGATGCTGGCCTACAACGAGCAGCGCGCCGAGCAACTGGTGTCGCGCACCGCGATCGAGCGGCTTGACCTGGTGCTCTCGAACGACGACCGCGGCGAGCTGAACACGCTGCTGCTGCACGCGCCCGATGGCAGATTGCGGCTGCGCCACCTGCTGCCCACGCTGGCGCCGCACTACGACCTGCTGCTGATCGACACCCAGGGCGCGCGCAGCGTGCTGCTGGAGATGGCGGTGCTGGCCTCGAACTTGGCGCTTTCGCCGGTGACGCCGGAAATCCTCGCGGCGCGCGAGCTGCGGCGCGGCACGCTGCAACTCATCGAGGACATCGCGCCGTACCGCCACCTCGGCATCGAGCCGCCGCCGCTGCACCTGCTCATCAACCGCGTGCATCCGGTGTCGTCGAATGCGCGGCTGATCCAGCAGGCGCTGCGTCAGGTATTCCAGGAGCAGCCTGGCGTGCGCGTGCTGGACACCGACGTGCCGGCGATTGAAGCCTATCCGCGCGCCGCGACGCGCGGACTGCCGGTGCATCGGGTGGAATACCGCCAGCCGGCGGGCCGCACGGCACCTGCCGCATTGGAGACCATGCGCGCGCTGGCCGGCGAGCTGTTCCCGGCGTGGCAGGAGCGCTTTGCGCTCGTCACCGGCCGAGGCGACGCGGGAGGGGCCGGCCATGGCCAGCGCACATGACCTGGCCCGCGGCCACAAGCGGCTGCGAGGGCTGATCGAGTTCGCCCTGGGAGAAGGTTGGAAGGTGGTGCGCACCCGCGGCGGGCACCTGCTGTTCACGAAGCAAGGCTGCGCGCCGATCTACACCAGCTCGACGGCGAGCGACCACCGCGCCGAGCGCAACGCCCGTGCGCAGCTTCGCCGCGCCGACCGACAGGCGCAGGAGAATGGCCGTGGCTGAGCTGACGCCGCAGGACATGGCTGCCAAGCTGCTGGCCACCGGCTTCGAGCGCAGCGGCCCTTCGGCCGCGACCTTGAGCGACCCCATCGCCGACACGCCGATGGTGGTGACGCTGGACCAGTTGCGGCCCTACGACCACGACCCACGCGTGACGCGCAACCCGGCCTATGCGGAGATCAAGGCGTCCATCCGCGAACGTGGGCTGGACGCGCCCCCCGCGATCACGCGCAGGCCGGGCGAGGCGCACTACATTATTCGCAACGGCGGCAACACGCGGCTGGCGATCCTGCGCGAGTTGTGGAGCGAGACCAAGGAGGAACGCTTCTTCCGCATTGCGTGCCTGTTCCGCCCGTGGCCGGCGCGCGGCGAAATCGTGGCGCTGACCGGGCATCTGGCCGAGAACGAGCTGCGCGGCGGCCTGACCTTCATCGAGCGGGCCTTGGGCATCGAGAAGGCGCGCGAGTTCTACGAGCAGGAAAGCGGCCAGGCGCTGTCGCAAAGCGAACTCGCGCGGCGACTGACGGCCGACGGCTATCCGGTGCCGCAGTCACACATCAGCCGCATGAACGATGCGGTGCGCTATCTGCTGCCGGCGATCCCGACGCTGTTGTACGGCGGATTGGGCCGGCATCAGGTGGACCGGCTCGCAGTGCTGCGCAAGGCGTGCGAGCGCACCTGGGAGCGGCGTGCGCTGGGCCGGCCGCTGACCGTGGACTTCGCTTCGCTGTTTCAGGATGTGCTGTCGCAGTTCGACACGCAGCCGGAGGGCTTCTCGCCCCAGCGCGTGCAGGACGAACTGGTGGGTCAGATGGCCGAGCTGCTGGAAGCGGACTACGACACGCTGGCATTGGAGGTCGATGACAGCGAAAGCCGTCAGCGAGTATTGACCAGCGAGCCGGCCGCGCCGAACCCGGCAACGCCTGTCGCACCTGCGGCGCCAGCCATCACGCCGCAACTGTCGCCCGCGGCGCCAACGCCACGGGACACCTCGCCCGTCGCGCCACCGGCAGAGACACCCTCGGCACCACCTGCCGCTGCACCAAACGCCCGGGACGGGCAGCGCGACGAGCGCCTGCAAGGGCACATCGTGACGCCGGCGCCGACCACCGAGCGCCTGCAGTCCATCCAACGGATGGTCGCGGACCAGCTCGGCGACAAGCTGCCCGACTTCGAGGCCGATGCGCTGCGTGCGATCCCCGTGCAGGCGGGCGGACTCTATCCCATCTCGGACGTCTGGTACATCGAGCCGAGCTTGGACGTGCCGGATCGCCTGCGCGTGCACATCGCGCAATTCGCGCGCGAGATCGCCGGGGACGCAGCGGT
Organism: Zoogloea oryzae; assembly: GCF_030161255.1. Lineage (NCBI taxonomy): Bacteria > Pseudomonadati > Pseudomonadota > Betaproteobacteria > Rhodocyclales > Zoogloeaceae > Zoogloea > Zoogloea oryzae. Next base: position 89,809 of record NZ_BSPX01000004.1, on the reverse strand, counting down.
AGCCGACCACATCGAGGCCAGCGACGGCGGCATCGGCTTCGTCTGCGTGGCGCCGGCCGTGGGCCAGGCGAAGGCGCTGCCGGTGTTCGCGCGGGCGGTGCTGACCCTGCTGCATGCGCTGAGTGCAGCGCCGCCCGCCGCGAACGGATTGGACCGCGCGCGGCTGGCCGATGAGCTGGCGGCGCTGCTCCATGGCCATGGCGGCTCGGCCACACGCCTGAGCGATGCTGCGCTGGTGAAGCTGTTCCGTCTGCTGCGCCTGGCGCGCCGGCTGCTGGATCTGGAAGCCGGCGTAGCGAGCCAGGATTCCTGAGCGCAGGAGGCTCCCGTATGTCGGCACCGCACCCGCTCAACCAGGCCGTGATCGCCCAGGCCCTGCATGACCTGCGCAACGGCCAGTTGCGCCGCTGCAAGGCCATGGGCTTCGGCGAGGAGGAGCTGGATGCGCTGAAACACCCCGAGCTCGTGAGCATGCTGGTGAATGCCACGGTGTCGTGGTGTTCGGTATCGGTGAACCGGGAAGTGTTGAAGCGGCTGCTGAGCCAGGTGCACGACGTGGAGCGGGAGATCGCCACGGTGGACCGCATGCTGCGCTTGGGGGCGAGCACGGAGATGGTCAGCAAGTTCTACGGCCTCACGCATCAGGAAGTGGCGCTGCGCCGCGACATCCTCGGGCTGCCCAAGCGCAAGGGCCGGCATCCGGTACTCGACGAGGCGCAGGACGTGGCCTTGTGGGAGCGCTGGAAGGCCGGCGTCGCCGAGCGCCATGTCGCCCTGACCGACGACATGGCGATGCTGGCGCTGACCATGGACCTGGCCGAGGCCATGACCCTGCCCATGTCGGTGATCTGGTCGGCGATACGCAACTGGATCGACCAGGGGCTGGTGTAGCCATGACCACGGGCGGCGCACCACGGCGCGAAGGCCCCGTTGCGCTGTCGGCGTTGTTCGACGAGGCGCTGCGGCACCTTGAGCCGAAGGAACCGGCGCAGGGCACGGCGCCGGCCGCCGACGGTTTCCTCTACAGCGGCAACCGCCATGAGAGCGTGCCGCGCCGACTGTTCCTCGACCGACGCCTGACGCCGCTGGAGCGCAACGCCTGGCAGGTGTTCCGCCTGCAGCTCAACGACGACGGCGTGACCGCCTTTCCCACCTACGACCAATTGCGCCCCTACCTGGCCTCGATGCCCTGCGCGGCGCAGGCATCGCACGAGACCGTGGCGCGCGCCCTGACGCTGCTGCGGCTGACGCGCTGGCTGAGCCTGGTGCGACGACGGCGCGACCCGAAGACCGGCCGTATCCAAGGCAACCTCTACGTGCTGCACGACGAACCGCTGTCGCCCTTCGAGGCGATGCAGCTCGACCCCGACTATCTGGGCCTGGTGAGCCAAGCGCTCACGCACGCGGCGAAGGCGGTGCAGGTCGTGGGCATGAACACGCTGCGGGAGATCGCTGAAGACCCGCTGCTCAGCGGGCGCACGCTGCCGACCCGCTTGCAGGTGCTCGCGCAGCGCATGGCGCTGCATGGCTGGACGACGCCAGGTTATCCACAGGAGGGTGCGGACCACGAATCCGAAGAAGGCCAGGAAGCCCTTCTTCGGAATGCTGCGCGCCCGTCTTCGGAATCCGAAGCAGGGCCGAAACCCGCGCCGGACGGCTCTCTTCGGATTCCGAAGGAGGACCGTACAGTACGTAATGATCGTATAAATGAAGTACGTACAGTACCGCGCGCGAGGGCCTTGCAGAACCTGCGGCTGCCGGACCGTTTCCTGCGCTTGAAGGACGAGCAGCAGGCCGGCGCGCTGGTGGCGCTGCAGCAGGTGGACGAGGCGCTGAGGCAGGCCGTTCTCGACGAGTGGGCGGCACGCTGCCACAACAGCGCGGTACGCAACCCGGCCGGCTACCTGTTTGGCATCATCCAGAAGGCGATCCGCGGGGAGTTCAAGGCCTGGGCCGGAGAAAGTGCATCGGCACCGCCAGCGCCCCCGTCACCTGCGCCCTCGTCACCGCCGGCATCCCGTGCGGCTGACCCCGAGGTCGCACGTGCCTACCTGGCTCAGCTCCGAGAAGCCTTGCGTGATCGCTGATGTTGACTATCCCCAGGGGATAGCTGGAACAGACATCTTTCCGCCGCGCTCGATTGTCGCCCGCCGAATGACAGGCGAAACTGTCGCCTGTGAATCAGACGAGGACAGCCACGCACGAGCCCGGCCGACGATGGACACGACGACTTCCCCCGCCACAAACGCACTGCAACCACTACAGCAAGACGTTCAGCGCTTGCTGGGCAGATGCCTGTTGCGCCTTCAACAATACGAGCGCCTCATGAAAGCCATCGTGGCCCACCACGAGATTTCAGGCCCGGCGCATTCGCTGGAGGCCATTCGCGCAGCGCGGATTGAAGATGCCGCGACCAAGACCCTGGGCACGTTGGTCGGACAACTGTTTGGTTCGTATGTCGTCACCGATGGAAATGGCGGCGAGGAACGCGACGACGATCTTCCCGGCGACGTGATTTCCTTTCGCACGCGCGTGCAACTGAGCCTGTCTGCGCAGGACTACGCCAACACCCAGGCCGACCTCAAAGACCTGGTATCGCTGCGCAACACCCTGGTGCACCACTTCATCGATCAGCACGATCTATGGACCGTGGACGGGTGCCGCGTTGCACAGGACGAACTCGGTTCCGCCTACACGCGCATCGATCAACACTTCGAGCAGCTGCGCGGCTGGGCCGAGCACATGGATCAGGCGCGGCGCCTGGCAGCGGAGTTCGTCCAGTCGGATGTGTTCCACGACCTGGTGGTCAATGGCATCGCGCCGGACGGCACGGTGGACTGGCCGGCCGCCGGCATCGTCCGCGCGCTGCGCGAGGCCGCCGCGCAGTTGGCCGTCGAGGGCTGGACACCCATCGCCGCCGCTGGCCGCTGGATCGCGGACCGGCATCCCGAGCAACTTCCAGCCAAGTACGGCTGCAGCAGTTGGCGGCAGGTGGTGCACGAGTGCCGCCTGTTCGAGCTTCGCTACCGTGAGGTGGAGGGGCAACGGGCCGCTTGGTACAGACCTCGCGAGGCGTAGCCCCGCAACGCGGTCTCACCTCCGCGCGAGCCGCGAACAAGTCCGCCGAGCTATCCCCAGGGGATAGCCGGCACACACAGCCTTCCGTGCAGAACAAACCGGGCGCGCATGGGCTGCGGTTTGTTGACTGACAGCCTTCCGGCCGATGCCGATGCTGGCGACTCGCCCCTTCACCGCGAGTCGCTCCCATGGCCAACGAACGCACAGAACCCCTGCAACTGAATCTCGGATCGCTGCGCAGCGCGATGTCGCTGACGCTGCACACGCACCACGCTTCGCGCATCTGGCACGGCCGCGCGCCGACCGAGGGGCGCCCCGGCATCATCGGACTCAACGGCTATATCGGCGCCATGAACAAGATGAAGCGCGGCGCCGAGCAGGACGACCCGTACTCGGACTGGTGGATGTTGCGGATCGAGGACAAGCTCGCCGACACCAGGACCCGTCTGCAGACCCTGCGCGAACAGGTGGATCAGGCCTTGGCCGACGTGCCAGCGGCGCTGTCGCTGGGCGAGAACATGAACGTGCAGCCGGTGAAGCTGCCGCTGTTCGTCAATGCTCAGCTCGGTTTCATGGCGGTGTACCTGCTGGCCGACTACGACGACCTGGCACGCAAACTCATCCTGGCGCACCACACGGCGCTGATCGACCGCAGCACCTTGGAGCGCTGGCTCAATGATGGCGCGCACGCGCTGCGCAGCCTGTTCTCGCTGGCCCAGCAGTACCGCTACTCGGGCACGACGCGCGACGACTTCGCGGCGAAGAACGCCGCGGCGCGAGCGGCGCTGGAGAAGTTCGGCGAGCTGCCGCAGGACGTGCTGGAAGGCACGCGCCGCTCGCGCTTCGCGCCACCGATCGCGCGGCGGACGACCAAGCCCGGCACGCCGCCTGCTGCGCCCGCCATCGAGCCCGATGCGCCGGCTCACACGGATGGCGCAGCCGATGGTGCGGCGGGCGATGAGGGTACTGACGCATGACGGCATCGCCCCCCATCAGCCACTCCACGCGCTTCGTGGCGCTGGAACAGGCGGACTTCCAGCGGCTGGAACACGCAGGCTACCTGAAAGGCCTTTTACAGCCTTTTAAGGGTAAGGGGAGTCTGGAGACCTGGGCCAGCCAGTGCGCGGCGCTGCGCGACGACGTGATTGGCCTGGCGCAGCGGCGCGTGCTGCCCCAGGCGCGCGCCTACCCCTTCAGCCTGCTCCACGTGCAACTGGCCCAGCAGGCCACTGGCGCAGGGACGACCTTCCTGCGCTGGCGCAACCTCGACCGTTCCTCCATGGGCGTGGCGTTGTGGGAGGCCCTGCTGGCCAACCCCGCGACGCCGGCCTCGCTGATCGACGAGCTGTACGCGATGGAACTGCAGCGCATCGTGCTGAACATGCAGATCAGCCTGACCCACAGCATCGCTCGCCAAGCCCTGGAATGCGCCAGCAAGGCCGCCCAGGCCGAAGCGGCTTACCTGCGACGTGTCCACGGGCATACCGCGGCCGTTCCACCCACCACCAAGGAGTCACCATGAGCACGCACTTCGTCGGCGAGGGCAACATCGGTTCTGCGCCGGACTACCGCGAATTCCCGAACGGCAACGACGAGCCGCGCCGGCTGCTTCGCCTGAACGTCTATTTCGACAACCCGATCCCGAAGAAGGACGGCGAGTACGAAGATCGCGGCGGCTTCTGGGCGCCGGTGGAGCTGTGGCACCGCGACGCCGATCACTGGAAGACGCTGTATCAGAAGGGTATGCGGGTGCTGGTCGAGGGCCGCACCGTGCGCGACGAATGGGAGGACGCCGACGAGAACGAGCGCGTCACGTTCAAGGTCGAGGCCCGGCGCGTGGGCATCCTGCCGTACCGCATCGAGTCGGTGGCGCTCAGCGCCAAGCCGGCCGGCGGACAGTAGTTCGCCCATCGCCGCTCCCCCGAGGGCGGCTGTAGCAACCGTCATACGCCCGCGATGCACCAGCGAGCTATCCCCAGGGGATAGCTCCAAGGTCGTCCACAGAGTTCCAGCCGCCCTCCCGTAACGACGCTTTTGCTGTGCCAGCTCCTGCGGTCTATGCGCACCGCTGCGGCAACGGACCGCCTGCCGATCACAAAGCGGTGTCTGCGCCAATCGGCTTCCTTGCTGCCGGCATCTCCTGGCCCCGCCAAGCTGACGCCCATCCGATGAACCGCACATTTCCAAGGAGGCTTCATGCGCGTGTTCCTGTGCGAGAAGCCGTCCCAGGGCAAGGACATCGCCCGTGTGCTGGGTGCCGGTCAACGCGGCAACGGCTGCTACAGCGGCGCGGGTGTCGTCGTGACCTGGTGCATCGGTCATCTGGTGGAGGCGGTTCCGCCCGAAGGCTACGGCGAACAATACAAGCGCTGGGCCATCGAGCAACTGCCCATTCTTCCTGAGCGTTGGCGTGTCGAGCCCAAGGCGGCGACCGCGGCGCAATTCAAGGTCGTGCAGCAGCTCGTCGCCAAGGCGGGCGAGCTGGTGATAGCGACCGACGCCGACCGCGAGGGCGAGATGATCGCCCGCGAGATCATCGACCTGTGCGGCTACCACGGGCCGATTCAGCGCCTGTGGCTGTCGGCGCTCAACGATGCGTCGATCCGCAAGGCGCTGGGTGCGCTCAAGCCGTCCGCCGAGACGCTGCCGCTGTACTACTCGGCCCTGGCCCGCTCGCGTGCCGACTGGCTGATCGGCATGAACCTGAGCCGGCTGTTTACGCTTCTAGGTCGGCAGGCCGGCTACACCGGCGTGCTGTCGGTGGGGCGCGTGCAGACGCCGACGCTGAAGTTGGTGGTGGATCGTGATCGCGAGATCGCGCGCTTCGTCTCTGTGCCGTATTGGGCCGTGGACGTGCTGCTATCCCATGCCGGCCGGTCCTTCACCGCGAGCTGGATACCGCCCGAAGGCAGCACCGATGCAGCGGGTCGCTGCCTTCAGCAGCCGGTGGCGCAGCAGGCTGCGGATTGCATTCGCGCCGCACGCGATGCGCAGGTCGTGTCGGTGGACACCGAGCGCGTGCGCGAGGCACCGCCGCTGCCGTTCGACCTGGGCACGCTGCAGGAGGTGTGCTCCAAGCAGTTGGGCCTCGACGTGCAGGAGACGCTGGACATCGCGCAGGCGCTGTACGAGACGCACAAGGCGACGACCTATCCGCGCAGCGACTCGGGATACCTGCCCGAAAGCATGCTCGCGGAAGTGCCGGCGGTGCTCGATGCACTGCTCGCCACCGATCCCAGCCTGCGGCCCTTGATCGGCCAGCTCGACCGCAACCAGCGTTCGCGCGCCTGGAACGACGGCAAGGTGACGGCTCACCACGGCATCATCCCGACGCTGGAGCCCGCCAACCTGTCGGCCATGAACGAGAAGGAACTGGCCGTCTACCGGCTGATCCGCGCTCATTACCTCGCGCAGTTCCTCCCGCACCATGAGTTCGACCGGACGGTAGCGCAGTTCTCGTGCGGCAGTCAGTCGCTGGCGGCCGTGGGCAAGCAGATCGCCGTCACCGGCTGGCGCGAGGTGCTGGCGACGCCGGGGCCGGACGATGCCGACGGCGAGGATGCGCAGCGCAGCCAGGTGCTGCCGGCGCTGCATGCGGGCCTGTCCTGCCCGGTCGGCAAGGTGGATCTCAAGGCGCTGAAGACGCTGCCGCCCAAGCCCTACACGCAGGGCGAGCTGATCAAGGCCATGAAGACTGTCGCCAAGTTCGTGACCGACCCGCGGCTGAAACAGAAGCTGCGAGATACCACAGGCATCGGCACCGAGGCGACACGCGCCAACACCATCAACGGTCTGATCGGTCGCGGCTACCTGGTCAAGAAAGGCCGCGCCGTCCGCGCTTCCGATGCGGCATTCACGCTCATCGACGCGGTGCCCTCGGCCATCGCCGACCCCGGCACCACGGCGGTGTGGGAGCAGGCGCTGGACATGATCGAGGCCGGCCAGATGGCGCTGGACACCTTCATCGAGAAGCAGTCCGTGTGGGTCGGCCAGCTCGTGCAGCAGTACCGCGGCGCAACGCTCTCGCTCAAGCTGCCGCCGGCGCCGGCCTGCCCGCAGTGCTGCGCACCGATGCAGCAGCGCACGGGCAAGAGCGGCGCGTTCTGGTCCTGTTCGCGCTACCCGGACTGCAAGGGCACGTTGCCGATCGAGTCCCCGACGGGCCGGCGCAGCGCACCGCGCAAGCGGCGCGCTGCCTCCAAGGCGTCCTGATCCTCGCTTCCCCCTGCCGCGCCGGCCACTTCACTGGCGGCGAGGCAAACGTCCCGCACCGCGCGGGACTCCAAAGCGCGCGTCTCCTTCTGCAACGGTGTGCGCGCCCCGTCTGCCCGCCGTCGGGCGACGGGGCGAGAAGGTCATTGCTCCACGAATCGCGCCCGCCGCCATTCCCTTGATCGGTGTGCCTTGCCTCGGTCACGAGGGGCTTCCTGACGCCTTGCCGCCGCGCGAGCCGTGAGGAGGCCCCTTGGGCCGAGGGTATTCCGTGCCGGTGCCCGCCGGCGAAACATCGGGCTCCCTTTGTGTGTGGATGCACGCCAGAGGTTTCCGGCCCCAGCCACGAAACGGGCCGGGTGCGATTGCTGACGCAGCGAACGGCTTTGACGACGGCCTGCGCTGACGCAGCCCACAGGTGGTTTTCCTTTCTCTTCAGCCGAAGGCCCGTGTGGCCTTCGGCGCCCTGGTCTTTGCCTTGTCCCGTGACGCGGGCCATTGCCCTAAAGCGGGCCGTCCGCGATTCGGTTTTCCCTGCGACGGCAGCCATGCTTCGCGCCCATCCTCACGCCATGCGTTGCTGACAGTCGTCAGCGGCATGCCCTGGCAGTCTCGGTCTTCAAGACTGCAACGCGGTTCGCCGCGTCGACCGATCCAGTCCGCTTCGCATCGCCCACCGCGGACGCTCGCCGGCCTGGCGACGATGCACTTTTCTCAACCACCCGAGGGGAACCCCATCCCCTGCGGGATGCGTGCTCCCCGACCCACCAAGGAGCACGGCATGTCTGAACCTTCCGCATCTTCCTCTGCAACCGCAGTGCGCAGTGGTGCGCTGGCGCTGACCTGGACCGGCAAGCGTTTGCCGCTACAGGTGCTGCGCAGCGCGGCCGGCCACTACATCGGCACACAAGACGACGAAGGACCGGTATCGCGGGAGTCCGTCGAGTATTTCCCGACCCACCTCGCAGCACAGCGCGCCCTGGATACCCATGCCTGGACACAGCGCGCTCACCCCTGATTCCCACCCTTCAAGGAGTTCTCTCATGAATCTGTCTTTACCCGAAGACGTGCTCGATCAGATGGCGCTGGAACAGGCGCACTTCGACGCTGCACCGCAGGCCTTCTTCGAGGCCTGGAAGCGCGGCGCGCAGATCGCCGGCCACGAGTGGTTCGGCGACGGCACACGCGAAGGTCTGCAGCGTGCCACCACCAAGTGGGACCTGCGGCCCAACATGCTGATGCTCAACGACGCCCTGGGCGTGCTGAGCAGCGGTCAACGCATGTTCCTGTCCGCGATGGTGAGCTTCTACAACTCCCGCGAGGGCGGCGCGATGCTCAAGCGTTGCGGCTTCGAGGGGCTGTCCGACTTCGGCGGCCTCGATCTGGAACGGCGCCAGGTCATCGCTGACCTCACGCTGCACTACAACGGCTGGTGAGCCGCGCCTGGCAACCCACCGTCTTTTCATCCCACCCCACGAGGGACATGCGTCCTCGTTCGGGGCCATGTCCCTCCTTCTTTTCGCAGGAGCGGCCATGTCCCGAATCACCATCTTCCACTGACCTGCACCGCCCGCCACCAGGGCGGCCCGACGCCGCGGCCGGCTGACCGGTTGCCACTTCATCCACTCGCTGGGGTTCAATCCCCGGCAGGGGATTGCCTCGGCCATCCTCTGCTGGAGGAATCCCATGTCCCATTCCAACAATCCCTTCGCCCGCGGCTACGATGGCCTGTCCGTGCAGCGGCTGCTGGCGATTTCCTACGACGACGACTGCCCGCTGAGCTACCTGCCGCTGCACGTCTCGCAGTCGCACCTGCCGGACAGCCAGGTCGAGCGCCATGCCTGCGTCTTCTGCGACGACTTCGCGCTGATCACCGAGGGCCAGAACGTGCCGCCCGAGCTGGACGCGCAGTGCCCCAGCCACGGTATCGCCCGAAACCTCGTCTACGCCGTCATGGCCGAAGAAGCCGGCCAGCCGCTGCACGTCGGCGATACCTACTCCGAGGAAGCCGCGCGCGAGGTGGTACGCCGCCTGCGCTTCGAGACCGGGTTCTACAGCCGTGCCTGGGAAATCAGTTCGGCGCACATCACCGAGGAGGCCGGTCGCTTCCTCGCCGAACTGGCGGACATCGCCACGCCGAGCGGTTTTCTGTTCGTGGCCTTCCGCATTCCCTACAGCCCGGCGGTCGGCGTGAAGCTGGTCGCCACGCCCTGGACGGATGCGAACCTGCAGCATGTCGAGGGCATCACCGCCGAAGAGCTGCGGCAGGAGCACCGGGCCAAGGGCGTGCCGGAGTCCCTCGTGGAAGTGTTGCACCTGGCTGCGCTCGCCGACGTTCGCATGTTGGTGTTCGATGCCGACGCGCCAGTGCTGGACGGGCTGACGCTCTACGACGACGAGTAACCCGCAACCCATTCGAGCCCCCACGTCGGGGCTCTTCTTTTTCGCGGAACGCGGTGCCGGCGCATTGCCGATTCCCAACGGACGGTCGCCGCCATGTGCCGCACGCTGGCCGCATGTTCGCTGGCGTTGCCGGCAGCATGCCCAGGCAGTCGAGACCTTCAAGACTGCGGCGCGGTTCGCCGTGCTGGTTGCTTCGTTCTCCGGGCGCACCCGCGTCCATCCACCTCACCCTCAAGGGACAGACCTCCCTTGCGGGCGGGAGTCCCTTGGTTGCCACAAGGAGTCTCCCCATGGATACCCAAGCCATCCGCGCACAGATGCCGACGCTCGTTGTCGGTCATGTGCCTTCCAACGTCCGTTCGTTCAAATTCAACATCTTCGACGGCCAGCCCAAGGTTTCGACGCTGGGCTTTCACATCGACCCGAAGCCTTTCGAGGGCAAGGTCATCGCCACCACCGACGAGGCCATCGTCGTCAAGACGGGACGAGCCGAGTTCGCGGTGCTCGATCGCACGCTCGTGACCGAAGTGCCCGACGAGGGCGCCAAGGTGCAGGTCGAACCCTATGTCAGACGCCGCTTCGACGGTCAGCGGGCGGACACGCCCGAGGAGCAGACCGAGTTCACCGCCGACGGCCAGCCCTACACGGTGAAGCGGTTCGTGCTCGGGTCCGCACCGGCGAAGCTGCCGATCCCCGAGCCGCGCTGCCCCGAGCTGCAGGAACTGGTCGACCAACTGGAGCAGTTGCCCGCTCCCGACGGTTTCCGGCGCGTCACCCACATGCTGGTGGATGCCGGCGCGCGGGACATCACCTGGGTCGATCCGCTGCCCGCCGACATCATCCGCACGCCGCCGGCCATCGGCTTCACCGTCGCCACGACGAAGTTCCAGGGTCGCGTCACCGTGCTGTATGAGCGTGGCCTCGACCTCTACGCGGTGGAGCTGCACCGCGACGGCGAGCTGGTCGAACGGGTCGATGAGGTGTTCTTCGACACCCTCGGCGAGACGCTGGAACGGCTGATCGACGACGGGAGTTGGCGGCGCATCCGCGTGCAGTGCCTGTCGTGTCGTAAGGCTATCCGGCACTGATCTCACAGCAGCTTCCCGCCCTCGCGGCGGGAAGCCTCTTTTCCTGCCCCCTGGAGATCACACCCATGACTGTTCGATTCAAAGGCACGGAGCTGCGGCCCGTGCTCGCCGAAGCGGTGGCGAATCAATGCCGCGTCATCCTGGTCAAGGATCAGGGCGTGTACTTCCTGGCCGAGTGCGGCGAGCGCCGACCCGATGGTCGCCAGAAGACCATCGCCTATGCCGCTGGCTGCAACCCGGATGTCGATGCCTTCGATGACTGGTGGGAGCTGGCGCGCGCCGAGTTCGGTGGCGACGACTTCGGCGAGTTCTTCGATCCGCAGGAGGGCGTGTTTGCGCGCATCCTGCGCAGCGAGGACGACCTCGACGTGTCCGCCTCCGCGACACACCTATCGCTGCAGGCGGTTCCTCCCACGCCCAGCGGTAACTGACCGCCCATCCCTGGCCCCCGCTCCGGGGGCCTCTTTCTTCCCGGCAATGCGGACAGCCGCGAGTGCCGATTGCCGCTCGCCTGCGCGCCGTCCTGGCGCCACGCTTCCGGCCATGTTCCGCTGACGTCCGTCAGCGACATGCCCAGGCAGCCACGATCTTCAAGGCTGCGACGCGGTTCCGACCGCGTTGATCACTCCAGTTCGCACCGGCATCCATGCGCGAACGGCCATCGGTTCTCGATGGCGATGCCTCCAAGCTGTTCCATCAACCCACGCGGGGGTTCCACACCTTCCCCGCCTTGGGTCGGGTGTGTCTCCGCCTCATTGTTCCCAGGAGATTCACCATGACCACTTCCACCGAAAAGTCCTACTTCGATCTGCACATCACCGGCCTCGGGTATCTCAATCGCATCCGCGAAGTGAAGCCCAAGAAGGGCGATGCGTTCCTGGCCTGCGACATCGCGGCTCTGAACGGTCCCAGCGACGACGTCTCGTATGTGCGTTTCGACTCGCGCGTATCGGGTTCGGAAGCGCAGCACCTGGTGCGCCGCTGCATTCAGGCGGTCGACGCCGAGAAGAAGGTGATGATCGGCTTCCGCTTGGGCGACCTGTGGACCGACACCTTCACCTACTCCAAGGGGAAGCGTGCCGGCGAGCAGGGTGTGAGCCTCAAGGCCCGCCTGCTGTTCGTCAGTTGGATCAAGGTCGACGGCAAGCTCGTCTACAAGGCCGAACCCAAGCCGACCGAGACCGACGAGCGCGACCCGGAAGTCCCTGTGACGTCCGACGCGCCCGCCGCGCAGCAAGCCTCGGCACCGGAGCCTTCCAGGCCCGTCGCCGATGCTGCCGACGACGCTGCCGATGCCCCCGCATTGGCCGTTGCCGAGTCGTTCTGATCCGCAAGGCCCCATCCCCGGGGCCTTGTCTTCTCTTCGTCCGCAGGAGACCTTCATGATCACCATTCCCGGCCAACTGGCCATCAAGACCATCCACGGCAGGAACGGCGACTTCAACGTCGGCCGCCTGGCGACCTCGATCGGCGAGTTCGTCGTGAAGAACGCCGAACTCGATCAGTACCGCGAGGGCAAGTACGACGGTGATTTCGTCATCGTCGAGATTCGCCCCTCCACGTACAACGCCAACGGCCGCATGGTCATCGAGATCCGCGCCCATCTGGGCGGGATGACCCTGTCCAACATCGACGCCCTGAGCCGCGACGAAGCCCGCCGGCTGAGTCCGCAGGAAGTCGATCCAATCGACGAGGAAGCGCAGGCGCCCGCGCCGGCAACGCCCCCGGCCAAGCCGAAGGCGAAGCCGCGCAGTCCGCGCGATCCCCTGGTCGATACCACGCCGTTCGGCAGCGAACCGGCTCCCGTGTCCGCTGCGGCCTCGGCTGAGGCAGACGACGCGGCGCTGTTCGGTGCCTTGTGGCCCCTGGGCGAGACCGTAAAGCTCGATGCGACCGTGGATCGTCGTGTGCTGCGTCAGCAGCGCGACCGTCTCGACAAGCTGGGCTACGAGTTCGCTCCGCTGTCCCAGGACTGGCACCTCCAAGCTGCCTGATCCATCCGCCGCCTTGCGCGGCATTCCGCCACCCGCCGGGGTTCTCCCCCGACGGGGAGGGCTCCGGCCTTTTCTTCAAGGAGACCCTCATGGGCTGGACCTTCGTTCGTCAGACGCGCGATCAGTTGATCCGCGAGCTGCTCGCTCCGCAGGCGTCCGAACGCGCTTGCTGCGAAGTCATCGACCACACGCTGGACGGCGACGTTCTGTGGACCGTGGTTCGCGTCACCGCCAGGCAGGCGGGCGTCATGGGCCTCGCGGCCGGTGAGTCCGTCTGCTACATCGGCTGCCATCTGCTGGAAAGCTCGGGCGGCGATTGGGGCTACAAGTCCCTCGATGAGTCCGTGCATCCGTACTACTACTCGTGCCCGCTGCGCTATCTCGACATGGCGCCGGTGCAAAGCTCCGAGTGGCGCGAGCGGGTTCACCGCTTCCACGCGGGACGCGCTGTCTAGCGGCACGCATCTTCCTTCACCCAACCGGGGCGAGCACGGCCCCGCGGGCTGTGGTTGCTCCTTCTTTTCCAAGAGGACATCACCATGCCTGCACCTTCTTCCGCGAAACCGCTGTACCGCATCGACGAATGCCCCGACCTCATGGCCGACGGTTGCGTCGGTGACGAGCAGGGCAATCTCGTCTTTCTCTCGATCTGGGCGCGCGACACCGCCGTTCAGGAGTTCCTCGCCCGCCTGACCCTCGGCCGGGATGAACAGGGACTGGATCAGTTCCACGTCATCACCGAGCAGGGCGCATCCATCCCGGTCTTCGTCGGCAACGTCGAGAACCTGGAAAAGCGCATCACCCGCGCCTATCGGCGAACGCTGTTCGGTTCGCTGACGAATGTGTGGCTGTTCGATCGTCGCTGCGTGAAGCCAGACAAGGCCAACGCCAGCGCGCTGGCGCTTCTGCCCAGGGATTCCGCTCACCGGCTCGGCCGGCTGTGGACGCTGGTGCAGGACACCTGCCCGCTGCCACTGCTCGACCACTGGCGCGACACCGTGCTGGAGCTGTTGCAGACACGGCGGATGCTGACCGGTCTTCCCTTGGCCCTCGGGCCGCTGGAAGGCCATCGGCTGGCCCTCGATGTCCCGGCACTGACGAAGGCGCTGGGCGAGCTGATCCGCAACGGCACCCTCGGTGCCACGCAGTACGAACTGGCCGCGAACGCACCGCTTCGGCGTGTGGCGTGAGCCATCCCCACGGGCATGCGCGCCGCGCGTGCCCGCCTTCCCTCATCCATCATCAGGAGAAATCCATGGCACTCATGTTTCCGCGCCTGGCGCGCAATTTCATCCGTAACGGCTACTTCCCCACCGACGAGCCGACGCTGGAGCGGGCCTTGTCCGCACTGGCGCCGTCTCCCGGCTCCATGTCCATCCTCGATCCCTGCGCCGGCGAAGGCGTGGCGATTGCCGAAGCCGCCCACGCCCTCGGGCGCGAGCAGGTCCAGGCCTTCGTCGTCGAGTACGACGCCGAGCGTGCCCGCCACGCACGGCAACTGGTCGATCGCTGCATCCACGGTGACCTGATGGACACGCTGATCTCGCGCCAGTCATTCGGGCTGCTGTGGCTGAACCCGCCGTATGGCGACCTGAGCAAGGACGTGAACGGCAACATCGGCTATCAAGGCCAGGGCCGTGCGCGGCTGGAAAAGCTGTTCTATCAGCGCGCGCTGCCGCTGCTGCAGTACGGTGGCGTGCTGATCTTCATCGTGCCGTCCTACGTGCTCGACGCCGAGCTGGTCGGATGGCTGACGCGCCACTTCGCCGACCTGCGCATCTACCGTGCGGTGGAAACGCAGTTCAAGCAGGTGGTGATCTTCGGTCGCAGGATTCGTCAGCGCGACCAGGCATCGGATTCGGTCAAGGCCACCCGCGGTCTGCTGCTGCAGATTGGACAGGGTGACGCCGAAGCCGAGGAACTGCCGCTCGAATGGCCGTTCCTGCCGTACACCGTCCCTGCCAGCCCGGCCGAGCCGGAGCACTTCTATCGCGTGACGATGGAGCCCGAGCAGTTCGCCGATGAAGTCGGCCGGCTGCAAGGACTCTGGCCGGCGCTCGATACGCACCTGGGGGCCGCGCAGCAGTCGCTGCGTCCGCCCGCGCGGGCCTTGTCGCACTGGCATCTCGCCCTGGCCCTGGCCGCGGGCGCGATTTCCGGCGTAGTGACGTCCAAGACCGGGCGCGTGCTGGTAGTCAAAGGTGACACCCACAAGGAGAAGACGCTCCAGACGGAATACACCGAACGCGACGACGGCTCCGTGGCCGAGACGCGCATCCTCACCGACAAGTTCGTGCCGGTCATTCGTGCATGGGACTTGACGCTGGGCTCGCCCACGTGGGGCGAAGTGCTGACCATCCGCTGATCGCTGTTCCCTGACGGTTCGCCGTCGCTTTCATCCACCCACCGGGGTCACGTTGCCCCGATGGGGTGCCGTGGCCCCTTCTTCCAGAAGGAGATACCACCATGGCACTCGCAGTCCTCAACCTCGCGTCACAAGCACGCTTTTCGCCCGGGCAGGTGGTCATGACCGCCGGCGTCGACGAGCTGGTCCGACAGGGCCGGCTCAACCCCACGCCGTACCTGCGCCGCCATCTTCATGGCGAATGGGGCGACCTGAGCGACAGCGATCGGCGGCAGAACGACGCCGCGCTGAAGTCCGGCGAGGATCGTCTGTTCTCGTCCTACCAGGTCACGCGCGACCTGAAGCTCTGGATCATCACCGAATGGGATCGCAGCGTCACCACGCTGCTGTTGCCCAGCGAATACTGATCCACATCCAGCGGCCTCGCGCCGCTTCTTTCTTCCCACCCAGGGGCATGTCACCGCCCCGTGGGGGAGGTGCATGCCCCATTGCTTTGGAGCATCACCATGTCCCTCGATCTCGAAACCGTTCCCGAAACCGCTGTGCAGGGCGACCTGCTCGAAACGGCTGCTTCACCCCTCACGCTCAGCCTGCAGGACTTCGTATCGGAGTTCGGCGACGAGTTGCTCGATTCGCTGAACCGCGCCAATCCTCCGGTCTACACCGGCCAGGTGCGGGTGCATCGGCAACTGATCCTCGCCGCGCTCAAGCGCAAGCTGTTCCCGGCGCAAGCCGATGTGGTCCACGCTGTCACCGAGCTGTTGGTCGATCGCGGCGAACGCGCCGCGATCGTCAATGGCGAGATGGGCTGCGGCAAGACGACGGTGGGTATTGCCACCGCCGCCGTGCTCAACGCCGAAGGCTACCGCCGCACCCTGGTGCTCTCGCCACCCCACTTGGTCTACAAGTGGCGGCGCGAAATCCAGGAGACGGTGGCCGGGGCCAAGGTCTGGGTGCTCAACGGCCCGGACACGCTGGTCAAGCTGCTGAAACTGCGTGAGCAGTTGGGCGTGCCGGCGCAGGGCCAGGAGTTCTTCGTCCTGGGCCGCGTGCGGATGCGGATGGGGTTCCACTGGAAGCCGGTCTTCGTTCGGCGGCGCACGCCTCACGGCGACGTGGGGGCCTGCCCGGATTGCGGGCATGTCATCACCGACCTCGACGGCGAGCCGATCAACCCGGTCGAACTCGAAGCCGAGGAGTCCCGCCGTAAATGCAGCCACTGCACCTCACCGCTGTGGACGCTGATCCGTCCCAGAGGTCTGTCCGCCAGCGACCAGTCCTCGACCGTGCTCAAGGCACTGAAGCGTATTCCAACCATTGGCGAAGTGACCGCGCAGAAGCTGATGCAGAAGTTCGGTGACGCCTTCCTCGCATCGATGCTCGGGGACAACATCCACGAGTTCATCAACCTGATGGATGGCAACGGCGAGCTGGTCTTCTCGGACCGGCAAGCCCATCGCATGGAACGTGCGATGGCCAACATGGAGTTCGGCTTCGGCGAGGGCGGCTACCAGCCGTCCGAGTTCATCAAGAGGCAGCTTCCCCAAGGCACGTTCGACCTGCTCATCGCCGACGAGGCACACGAGTACAAGAACGGCGGCTCCGCACAGGGCCAGGCCATGGGGGTGTTGGCGGCCAAGGCACGCAAGACGCTATTGCTCACCGGCACGCTGATGGGCGGTTACGGCGACGACCTGTTCCACCTGCTGTTCCGAGCCCTGCCGGGGCGGATGATCGAAGACGGCTACCGCCCGACGAAGAGCGGCAGCATGACCTCGGCCGCGATGGCGTTCATGCGCGATCACGGTGTCTTGAAGGACATCTACTCCGAGAGCACCGGCACGGCGCACAAGACGGCCAAGGGCACCAAGGTATCGGTGCGCACGGTCAAGGCGCCGGGCTTCGGTCCCAAGGGCGTACTGCGTTGCGTCCTGCCGTTCACCGTCTTCCTCAAGTTGAAGGACATCTGTGGCAATGTGCTGCCGCCCTACGACGAGGAGTTCCGCGAGGTCGCGATGGACACGGCGCAGGCCGCGGCCTACCGCGATCTGGCCGGTCGGCTGACCCAGGAGCTGAAGCAGGCCCTGGCGAAGCGCGACACGACGCTGCTCGGTGTGGTCCTCAACGTGCTGCTGGCCTGGCCGGACTGCTGCTTCCGGTCGGAAACCGTGGTGCATCCGCGCACGCGCAATACTTTGGCGTTCGTCCCCGCTCAGTTCAACGAGCTGGAGGTGATGCCCAAGGAACGCGAGCTGATCGAGATCTGCAAGCAGGAGAAGGCAGAAGGGCGCAAGACCCTGGTCTATTCGGTCTACACCGGCACGCGCGACACCACGTCGCGTTTGAAGGTGCTGCTGGAGCAGGAAGGCCTCAAGGTGGCGGTACTGCGCGCGAGCGTGGATGCCTCCCGCCGGGAAGATTGGATCGCCGAGCAGTTGGACCGCGGCATCGACGTGCTCATCACCAATCCCGAGCTGGTGAAAACCGGCCTGGACCTGTTGGAGTTCCCGACCATCGTGTTCCTCCAGTCGGGCTACAACGTGTATTCGTTGCAGCAGGCCGCCCGGCGCTCATGGCGCATCGGCCAGAAGCAGCCGGTGCGCGTGATCTACCTGGGCTACGCCAACTCCTCGCAGATGACCTGCCTGGGGTTGATGGCCAAGAAGATCATGGTGTCGCAGAGCACGTCGGGAGACGTACCCGAGTCGGGCCTGGATGTTCTGAACCAGGATGGTGATTCCGTCGAGGTCGCCCTGGCCCGACAGCTTGTCACGGTCTGATCCATGTGCCCATGCCGGTGGCCCCTCGGGGTCGCCGGCTTCTTTCCACGGCCCTTCGGGGCCGTTTTTCTTGGGCGTATGGCAGTCCATGGCGCCGCCCCGCCATGTATTCGGGCGGGCGCCAGTGCGTTTTGTTTGCTGCCCGCAGGCCAAGCGGCGGCGATGGTGAGCGCTCCGTGTTCCAGGGAAGCGCCCTCCATGCAACCATCCATCCGCGCTGTTCACCGCCTGGCCCTCGTCACTGGCTTGCTGGCCGGCAGCCTGTTGGCCGCCGGCTGCGCCACGACCGCTGCGCCGTCTGCGCCAGCGGTGCCGGCCGCATCGCCAACCGCCGTCGCGCCGGAGCCGGGTTTCGTTCCGGTGGCCCGCTACGGCCGCTACACCCTGGTCGAGCTGGTGCCGGAACCTGCGCAGCGTGATCTCTTGCAGCAGGCGGTGGAGGTCTCGATTCCGCCCATGCTCGATGCCAGCGTGGGCGATGCCATGCGCCATGTGTTGCTGCGCTCGGGCTACCGGCTCTGCGATGCGGCCGAGGCCGCTACGCTCTACGCGCTGCCGCTGCCTGCCGCGCACCTGCGCCTGGGCCCGCTGATGCTGCGCGATGCCTTGCTGACCCTTGCCGGCCCCGCCTGGGAGCTGTCGGTCGATGACTTGACCCGCCAGGTCTGCTTCAGCCGGCACGGTGCTCCCACCTTCCTTTCCGCCAACCCGCCCGGCACCGCCACGCCCGTGCCGGACGCCGACCGGCCCGAGGAGATGCAGCCATGACCTTTCCCCAGGCGCCATCCGAGCGCCATTCCCGCACGCGCTGGCTCAAGATCGCCGCGGCCTTCTGGCTGCTGCTCATCAGTGCCGTGGCACTCATCAACAGCGTCGGCCTGTCTCGGCTCGCCGAACAGACCCAGAGCAGCGCACAGGATGCGCAGGTCAAGGCGCTGGGCCTGCGCGTGGCCGATCTCGAACACCAGGCCAATGCGGACAAGCGCCGGCCGGTGCCGATCAGCCAGGCCGAATTCGCCAACGCGCGGCAGGCGCTGGACGAACGGATGACGCGCCTCGAAGAGGCCGATGAGGCGAGGGCCTTGGCCGTCGACCTGCAGACGCTGCTGGCGCGCGTGAACGCAATCGAAACCCGCCTGGAGAAAACCCGGCAGGTGGCATCCGCCGCTCGCCCGCGCGCTCCGGTTGCGACGAAGCCCAAGGTGCTGGAGCCGCCGTTCCGGGTGCTCGGCGTGGAGCTGCGTGGAGGCGAGCGCTTTCTGTCGATCACCTCCACCGCCGCGGCCTCGCTCGCGGGCGCCCGGCTGCTGCGCCAGGGCGATGCCGAGGGCGGCTGGCAACTGCAGTCCATCGAGGCGCAGGCGGGCGTGTTCCAGGTGAACGGCCAGACGCAGCGCATCGCGGTGCCGTAGGAGGTCGCCATGAACCTGCGGTCGTTGCTCGCTGCCGTCGTCCTTTTCGCCGCTTTCGCCGCCTTCGGCGCATCCGCCCAGCCGGCCCCGGTGACGAACTCGCGCATGGTGCCCGCCCAGGTGCAGCCGGGCGCTGATGCCGCGCTCGACGAGAGGCAGGCGCGGGAGTGGGGGCTTCGCTCCGAGGAGTGGGCGCGTTACCGGCAACTGATGCAGGGGCCGCTCGGGGTCTATTCGCCCCAGCTCGATCCGCTCACGGCGCTGGGCATCGAGGCACGTAGCGAGGAGGAGCGCAGGCGCTACGCGGAGTTGCAGGTGCAGGCCGAGGCCCGGCGCGTCGGCAAGACGCTGGCCTACCAGCGCGCCTACGACGCGGCGTGGCAGCGCCTGTTTCCCGGCCAGCCGCGCGTGAGCCTGCCCGGCGCCAAGGCGCAGGGTGCCGGCAACACCGGCTCCGGCCGCCTGGCAGTTTTCGTCAAGGCCGACTGCGCACCGTGCGCGCAGCGCGTGCAGCAGTTGCAGGCGGCCGGCACGGCCTTCGACCTCTATATGGTCGGCAGCCGTCAGGACGACGCGCGCATCCGGCAGTGGGCCACCCAGGCGGGCATCGACCCGGCCAGGGTGCGCGCTCGCACCATCACGCTCAACCACGATGCGGGGCGCTGGCTGTCGCTCGGCCTCCCCGGCGATCTGCCGGCCGTGGTGCGCGAGGTGAACGGCCAATGGCAGCGGCAATAGGTACTCCGGGCCGGGAGCGTCGGCCATCCCGCGTCGCCATCCGCTGTACCGGCGCCGTGCTGCTGCTCGCCACCGGCGGCTGGGCGTTGGCCGCCCTGGCGCGGGAAGTGCCGCCGCCGGCCTATCAACTGGCGGCGCATCGTGCAGACGTGCCGGCGGCGGTGCTGTACGCGGTGGCCTTGCAGGAGAGCGGCGCCATGCTGCGCGGGCGCCTGATCCCCTGGCCGTGGTCGCTCAACGTCGCCGGCACGCCGCAGCGCTATGCCACCCGCGCCGAGGCCTGCGCGGGGCTGCACCGTGCGCTCGCCCACACGCCGGCCAATCGCATCGACGCCGGCCTCGGCCAGGTCAATCTCGGCTACCACGCGCATCGCTACACGCAGCCCTGCGAGCTGCTGGACCCGTACCGCAATCTCGCCGTCGCCGCGGAAATCCTGCGCGAACAGCACACGCCGGGCGAGGACTGGCTGCTTGCCATCGGCCGCTACCACCGGCCCGCCGGCGGGGCACCCGCAGCGCGCTACCGGCGCAGTGTGCATCGGCACCTGACCCGCGTGATCGACCCCGGCGTTCCCGTTCCAACCCTCCAGGCCACCACGCCATGAACCACACCGTCCTCATCGCCGCCATCGGGCTGCTGTCCACGACCACCGTCTTCGCCCAGACCGTCTCCGCGCCGCTGATCGTCGTCGAAGACCGCGGCGGCGACTCCGCGCTGCCGTACTACCAGTCGCTGAATCCTCAGCCGGATCAGGCCACGCCGCCGGCCCCGATGCCAGCCCTTCGCGCGGGCAACGCGGCCGACGCCGAAGCCGCCATGCTGCCGGTGCGCTCGAAGCAACTGTCGCCGGGCGAGGTGCAGCGCCGCGTCATCCGGGCGCCGGGCCTGACGGCGCTGTTCCTGATCGGCGACGACGAGCGTTCGCGCGCCTGGCTGCGGCAGCGGCAGGCGGCGCTGCGAGAGCTGCAGGCCGTGGGCCTGGTGGTCAACGTGGAGTCGATGGCCGCGCTGACGGCGCTGCGTAGGCTGGCGCCCGGCCTGATCCTGTCGCCGGCCTCCGGCGACGACCTGGCCCAGCGCCTGGGCCTGCGCCACTACCCGGTGCTCATCACGTCCACCGGCGTCGACCAGTAGGTGCGCAAATGGCCCAACCGCATGCGGTCGAGGTTCTGCTGCGGCCAGCGGTGGAGCTTTATACCGTGGCGGTCTGCACCGGCGCCGCGATTCTGTGCCTGGTGGCACCGTGGTCGCTCGCGCTGAACCCGCTGCTCGGCCTGGGCTCGGCGCTGGCCTTCCTGACCTTCGGCGCGATTCGCCTGCGCGATGCCTGGGCGATCCTGCGCTATCGCCGCAACATCCGCTGCTTGCCGCGCTACGTGATGACCAGCCGCGACGTGCCGGTGAGTCAGCAACGGCTGTTCGTCGGCCGGGGCTTTCGCTGGGAGCAGCGACACACGCATCGGCTGATGCAGACCTACCGGCCGGAGTTCCGCCGCTATGTCGAGCCGACGGCGATCTACCGGGCCGCCCGGCGGCTGGAGGAGCGGCTTGAGTTCGCACCGTTTCCCATCTCGACGCTGGCGCGCGCGCTGGCCTGGGACAGCCCGCTCAACCCCGCGCGGCCGCTGCCGCCGGTCGGCGGACTGCCGCGCCTGCATGGCATCGAGCCGCACGAGGTCGACGTCACCCTGCCGCTGGGCGAGCGCGTCGGCCACAGCCTGGTGCTGGGCACCACGCGCGTGGGCAAGACGCGGCTGGCCGAGCTGTTCATCACCCAGGACATCCGCCGCAAGGTCCGCGGCGAGCACGAGGTAGTGATCGTCTTCGACCCCAAGGGCGATGCGGACCTGTTGAAGCGCATGTACGTCGAGGCCAAGCGCGCCGGGCGCGAAGGCGAGTTCTACGTGTTCCATCTGGGCTGGCCGGACATCTCGGCGCGCTACAACGCCGTGGGCCGGTTCGGACGGATCTCCGAGGTGGCCACGCGCATCGCCGGGCAGCTCTCGGGCGAAGGTAACAGCGCCGCGTTCCGCGAATTCGCCTGGCGCTTCGTCAACATCATCGCGCGCGCCCTGGTGGAACTGGGACAGCGGCCGGACTACCTGCTGATCCAGCGCCACGTCATCAACATCGACGCGCTGTTCATCGAGTACGCCCAGCACTACTTCGCCAGGAACGAGCCGAAGGCCTGGGAGGTCATCGTCCAGCTCGAAGCCAAGCTGAACGACAAGAACATCCCGCGCAACATGATCGGGCGCGAGAAGCGCGTGGTGGCCCTCGAACAGTACCTGTCCCAAGTGCGCGTCTATGACCCCGTGCTCGACGGTCTGCGCAGCGCCGTGCGCTACGACCGGACGTACTTCGACAAGATCGTCGCTTCGCTGCTGCCGCTGCTGGAGAAGCTCACCACCGGCAAGATCGCGCAACTGCTCGCACCGAACTATTCCGACCTGTCCGACCCGCGACCGATCTTCGACTGGATGCAGGTCATCCGCAAACGCGCGGTGGTCTACGTGGGGCTGGATGCGCTGTCCGACGCCGAGGTCGCGGCGGCGGTGGGCAACTCGATGTTCAGCGATCTGGTCTCGGTCGCCGGTCACATCTACAAGTTCGGCATCGACGACGGGCTACCCGGCGCAGCGGCGGGCACCAAGATTCCGATCAACGTCCACGCCGACGAATTCAATGAACTCATGGGCGACGAGTTCATTCCGATGGTCAACAAGGGCGGCGGTGCCGGCGTGCAGGTGACGGCCTACACGCAGACCTTGAGCGACATCGAGGCGCGCATCGGCAACCGTGCCAAGGCCGGCCAGGTGGTCGGCAACTTCAACAACCTGTTCATGCTGCGCGTGCGCGAGACCGCCACTGCCGAGCTGCTGACGCGACAACTGCCCAAGGTCGAGGTGTATGCCACGGCACTTATGAGCGGCGCCACCGACAGCTCCGACCCGCACGGCAATACCGCGTTCACCTCCAACACCCAGGACCGCATCAGCAGCAACAGCGTGCCGTTGATCGAGCCGGCGCATGTGGTGGCCCTACCCAAGGGACAATGCTTCGCGCTGATCGAGGGCGGCAACCTTTGGAAAGTCCGCATGCCGCTGCCGGCACCCGACCCCGACGAAGCCATGCCGAGGGATCTCCAGGAGCTGGCCGGCTACATGCGGCAACACTACGTCGAGGCAGGAGACTGGTGGGAGAACCAGGGCGTCCCCGGCTTGCAGGACAAGGCGCTGCCCGACGACCTGCTGGACGACTTCAAGCAGATGGCCGCGGCTGAAGAGGCCGAAGCATGAGCGATCCGGCCGTCGCGGCACAGCGCCAGCAGCAACGACAGCAAGGCCTGATCGCCAGCCTGGTCACGCTGCCGTTCCGCTTCTTCGGCGTGCTGTGCGGCGCGCTGCTGCTGTGCATCCTGATCGAATGCGTCGGCATGCACTTCTTCTGGCCCGAGCAGGGCTGGCGCCACGCGCAGGGCATGCTGCACTACGAGCTGGATCAGCTTTCCACGCATTTCACCCGCAGCGCGCTGGTGCAGGAGCCGGGGCGCACCGCGCACCGGCTGGTCGAGCAGGGCTACGACTGGCTGTTCGTGAAAAGCGGTCTGCTGGACTGGATACGCGACGCCTCGGCGCAGGCCAGCGCCGGCAGCCATCGTCCGACCAAGGATTTCCGCTACTACATCGGCTTGGTCTATGTGAACGTGGAGAGCTACCTGATCGCGGCGGCCTATACGACGCTGGTCTTCCTCGTGCGGCTGCTGGTGCTGTGCCTGACCCTGCCGCTGTTCCTGATGGCCGCCTTCGTCGGGCTGGTCGACGGCCTGGTGCGCCGGGACATCCGCCGCTTCGGCGCGGGACGCGAGTCGGGGTTCATCTATCACCGCGCCAGGGCCAGCCTGATCCCGCTGGCCGTGCTGCCGTGGGTAGCTTACCTGGCACTGCCGGTCAGCGTGAACCCGCTGCTGATCCTTCTGCCCAGCGCCGCACTGCTCGGCGTGGCGGTATGCATTGCGGCGGCAACGTTCAAGAAGTACCTGTAGCTGCAGCCCTGCGCCAGATAAACGATGCCATAGTTTCGGTTCTCTGCTTCGTCAAGAACGTCAGCATTGGCGCGAACAAACACGTTTCAAGCAATCTTCTTCTGCCTGTCTCGCAGAGACGCGGCCCAGTCCTTCAAAGCCTGGATGTCCTGAAAGAGATCAGTAGGTGGTGGCGGCGCGGCATTCCTGCCGCTGGATGGATCGTGTGCGTCGACAATGTCGCAGCACCTCTTGAATCCGGCGGCGAAAGCATCGCAGTCAGCCTCGGTGAGCGCACTGACCTTCTTCAGGTCCTTGGCGTTGATGTAGTCCCTGTGGCGTTGAACAACGCGGACGAAAGCGATGTCCTCCAGGCCGCGCTCCCATGTGGCGCGCAACGCGTTGTAGAGCTTTGCCACCTCGACCGCGTACTCGTCTTCTTGGTTGTTGTCATGCAGCAGCTTTGCCGCACGTGCCGCCTTCTCCAGCTTGTCGATGCGATCTTCGACGCTCTGGGCCTTCCAGGGCAGGCCGTCGGCCACCATACCGGCTCCCGCGGCGGCACGACTGAGCGTCGTGAGCCGCACTGGCCGTCCGGTCTTCGTCGCGTGGTCGTTCAGATCGTTCACGAACACCAGATCATGCGTGAAGACGATGACCTGACGGTTCTCCGCTTCTTCCACGAGACGCTTGGCCACCTGCCCACGCCAGCGATGGTCCAACGAGGACACCGGGTCATCGAAGACCAGAGCCGAGCGGTGCATCGCGGTGGCAAGCTCGGTCATGAAGGCGGCCAGCGCCACGCAGGTCTTTTCTCCTTCGCTCAGGATTTCGTGGACCTTGGCATCCGGCTTGGCGAAGAGGCGCACCTGATACTGCGGTGAACCGTACTTGCCGCCGGAGCGCACGATTTCGACGCGAACCTTCGAGGCCGCAAGCCTGACGATCTCTTCCTGAAATCTGTCGCGCAGCCGGGGCGTAATCACGGTGTCGGCAATGTCGTTGCCCATCTTGGTGATGGTGTTCGTCGCCGTGTCGCCCGCACACTCGGTCAGAAACCGGATGGTCTTCAGCCGCTGGATTTCGTCAGTGACGACCGGCAGCATGCCGGCGAGCAGCGCCCGGTCGCTCAGCTCGGCGAAATCGGCTTCGAGCTTCTTGCGTTCATCCGCGTCAGCCGACTTGCGCAGCTCGGCGGCGTAGTTGCGGATCGTGGTCTGAAGCTGGCCGAGATCAGGCAGCGGCGACAGTGGAACGGGCGGAAGCTGTACCTCGCCGTTTCCGCCCAGGGCTTTGAGCAGAACGTGGCGCCGCAGCCGGGCTGCGGCGATGAAGCGGCGCGTCTGCTGCTGCAGCACCTCATTCTGGAGGCCCAGCTCGTCAAGACTGGCCTTCACCGCCCGCGTGCCGATTGCCCCGGCAGCTATGGTCTGCCGTGCGGTCTGAGCTGCCTTCTCTGCCTCGCGTGCCAGCTGTTCCGTGTCCTTCTGGATGAAATCCTCGAAGCGTGCCATCCGTGCACGTGCCTCAGCTTCCAATGGCTGCTGGCAAAGCATGCAATGCGCGTCTTCGGCCGACGGCGGGAACGGCTGTCCGGGGTATGCGATCTCCGTCGAGTAGCGTCGGGCGGAATCCCAAAGCGCCCGCCACGTCTCGCCGCCGACGCCGGCAAGGGGTTCGCCCGTGAAGGCCTTCTCCGCGGCAAGACGTGCAGCGTCCCGTTTCGACCGTGCGTCCCTCGCGAGGGCAGCGGCTGCCAGCAGGTCCTCATCGGTGGTTCTGGCTGCAACGCTGTTCACCACGGTAATCAGCCGCATGACGTTGTCGGCTTTGACGGTCTGTTCCGCCGCCGCCTTGGTCGGATTCTTCGACAGGTCTTCCCGCAGACGCTCAAGACGGGCGCTTTCGTCTGCCGAGAGCGCCGCCAGGGCTTCGATCTTCTTTGCGTCTGTGTTGGCGTTCAGCGCGGCAAGCGCCTTCCCCACGGCCGTGGTGGCCTTCCAGGTCGGCGCCGCAAAGATCGGATTGCGGGCCTTCTCAAGCTGCTTCTGCTCAGCTGCGAGGGCATCCTTCACCGCCTGGCAGGCTGCAGCAAGCTCATCCGGTACGTCCAGGCCAAAGGGGCGGAATGCGACTTCGTTCTTCTCGCGGATATGCACTGAGGCGCAGTCGCTATCGAACACGCTCACCGCTGACAGCGTTGCATGCGGATTCACGCCGTTCTGCCACTGTTCGACCGGCTGCGGCACACCGCCGACCCCGTACGTGATGTTCGCGCCGACGCGCTTCGGGGGCTGATCGGCATACACATTGGGTTCGATCTTTCCGGCATGCCTTGCACGACATGCGCGCTTCAGGATTCGTGCGTAGCCGGACTTGCCCGCACCGTTGTCGCCGTAGATGATCGTGATTCCATTCGGCTCGAAGCCGAGGGTTTGGCCGGCGGCAAGGTTGTTCACGCCGGTCACGTCGGCGATCGACAGAAGCGATACCGCGGCGGTCTGACCGGGGTTGGCCGGAAGGTGGGCCTTCTCCAGCGGTACCGCTTTCAGCGCGCCTACGGGGGCACCTTTGCCCTGTTTGCAAAGGTCCACGAGTTCGCCGATATCGGCGTCCGTCAGACGGCCGTTTGCGATGATGCGGCGCAGGGCATCACGCTGCCAGAGTGGACGATCCTTTGACCAGTCCAGAATCGTATCCAGGACGGTCTTCTGCTGTGCGGCGGGCTTCTGCATTTCTTGTTCCTCTTCCCTGCCGGTTCATCATGCCCGTGAAGCGGCGATTTCCCGCCGCCTGGGTGCCTTGCCGGAATCGCTCTTGCTCATCGAAGTCGATCGAGGGCAACTCAATTACGCCTTGACCTCAAAGCGCAGGTAATCCGCGAGCCGTTTCGACTCGCTGACTTCGTCATGGGGCACCAGCAGGTACTTCCAGGGCTTGGTGCCTACGCTCGCCGCGTGATCAGATGCGTGCTTGCACCAGCGCATGGCGGCAGCGGCCTTGGCCTGAACCTCCTGCGTGTTGATGTCGGCGCGCGCCTTGGTCTCCACTATGAAGATGATCGCGTCCGTCTCGGCGACGAAGTCGGGGATGTATTCCGGCTGCTCGGTGCCGAGCTTGTAGTAGATCTGGAACTGCCCCTTCGCGGGCTTGAACCACTTCAAGGCGTCGCGCTCCAGGATGATGGCGAAGCGCCGCTCGGTATCCGAGTCGAACTTCTGCAGCGGATACAGACAACGCGCGAAGCCACCGAAGAGCATCTGCTTGATGCGACTGGTCTCGGTCACGGTCTCCCGGAAGTGGTGGGCCGTCTGGCCTGCCGTAGCGGTGCAGTTGCAAGGCCTGAGTTCGGTGAAACCGCGACTGACCTGCACCTCGTACTCCGTCGCCTCTTCCCAGAAGTGGGCCGTCATCTGCGCGTGGATTTCCCGTGCGATCAAGCGGCGGTCACGATCGAGGACGCTGATGGCTTCGTCCTCGGACAGATAACTGCGCAGGTGCTGCACCATCTGGCCTGCGAGGTCGTAGAGGAGGTCGGCGTGGGTGAAGTAGTCGATGTCATCGAAGTCCACCAGCGCGTGGACGATGTAGTCCTCCGGGCGCTGCTCCTTGAGTCCGACCTCGGCGGCCAGGGTGAACTGCTCGTTGGTGCGCAGCATCTGCCCGACGATCTCGCGTTGGCCTGGCTGGAGATGAAGCTGGCTCACATCCAGCTTGAAGGCGTGGAAGCCCGTCGTGACCTCGCCAGTCGGTACCACCGCGATGCGCGGGATGTCGATGGTCTGCTGCACCACGATCTCGGTGGTCTTCGCCACCACGGCGGACAAGTCAAGTGCGGGGACTGATTCATCCACGCCCGCCAGCAATTCGCCTTGCAGCGGCTTCAACCGTTCTGCCACTTCCGCGAGGATTTCCTTCTGCACTTCTGGTTTCAGCAGCGCGCTGCTGGTGGGCACCAGATCGCGCTTGACCTCGTACTTGCCGATGACGTCCATGACCACGCGCGCGGCCTGCTTCTCCGCCTCCGTGGTGAACACCGGTTTGGGCGCGGGGACTTCCGCTCCACTGTCAGTGGCTGAAACCCCTGTGATCACGACCGGTGCTTCCGTCAAACCGAGACGCGCCGCTGCCCCGGACTCGACCTGCACGCTGACCTTCTTGTCGTCGGCGCTCGGCGCATCGAGGATGACCTGCTTCAGGCGAATCGGCGAGTCGCCGCGGTTGGCCTCGTCGATGATCTCCTGGAACTTGTCGTGCGCGACGATGTTCAAGCGATCCACCGACGCGACGCCCGTGCGTTTGCCGTAGGGCAGTCGCAGGCCACGCCCGATGGACTGTTCGATCAACGTGCGGGCATTGGCGGCGCGCAGCGGCACGATGGTATAGAGGTTGGTTACGTCCCAGCCCTCCTTGAGCATGTTGACGTGAATCACGATCTCGGTCGGCTCGTCCACGCTCTCCACGGCTAGCAGGCGCGTGATCATCTCTTCTTCCTCCGCGCCGGTACGGCTGGAATCGACCTGGATCACCTTGCCCTGGTAACGCCCCTCGTAGAAGGCTTCCGACTCCAGAAGCGCCAAGAGTTGCCCCGCGTGCGTGGTATCGCGGGCGATGACGAGCATGAAGGGCTTGACCGGCTTGACGCCGTTCTCGCGGGCGTAGGTGAGCAGCTCGACTTTGGTCGTCTCGTGCAGGCGCACGCCGTCTTCCAGCTTGGTCTTCTCGATCTCCTCGGGCGTGTGAGCCTTGGCGTCGAAGTTGCGCTGGGTGACCACGGCCGGCTCCTTGACGAAGCCATCCTCCATCGCCCGCGCCAGCGGGTAGTCGATCACCACGTTCTTGAACGGCACCGGCCCACGGCTGGACTCGACGAACGGTGTCGCCGTCACTTCCAGACCGAACAGCGGCTTGAGTTCGTTGATGGCGCGCACGCCGGCGCTGGCCCGGTAGCGGTGCGACTCGTCCATCAGCAGCACCAGGTCAGACAGGTTGGCCAGATGGTTGAAGTAGCTGTCGCCCAGCACTTCCTTCATCCGCTTGATGCGCGGCTCCTTGCCGCCGCGTACCTCGGAGTTGATCTTGGAAATGTTGAAGATGTTGATGCGCACGTCGTGGGCGAAGCCCATCGATTGATCGTCTACCGCTGCACCGGTCTGGTCGTAGTTGTCGCCGGTGATGATCAGCGGCGGTTGCTGCGCGAATTCGGCGATCCCCTTGAACACGTACTTCGGCGTGTTGCGCGTAAAGTCCGTGATGAGCTTGTTGTAGATCGTCAGGTTGGGTGCGAGCACGAAGAAGTTGTTGATGCCGTGCGCTAGATGCAAGTAGGCGATAAAGGCTCCCATTAGGCGCGTCTTGCCCACGCCCGTGGCCAGCGCGAAACACAGCGACGGGAACTCGCGCTCGAAGTCCTCCAGCGTGCTGAACTCGGCCTTCAACGTGGACAGAATGGCCGAGACATCACGCTCGTGACCCAATAGCTCGGGCGCAGCATCAAGCGCGCGAGCGAGCTTGATAAGGGACTCGGCTTGCGGCGGACGAAGAGACAGACGACCGGTAACGGCGTGCAGGACGCGGGTGCTCATTATTCGTTCCCCCCAAACAGGCCGCCCTGTCCCGCGTTGGCGAGGGCCGCATTCTTGTTCTTGATCTTCTTGCTGTTATCGACCGTGGCCGCAGGCTCGGCCTTCGCAAGCTGCGCCATCGGCAGATTGGCCACGTTCAGGCTGTAGTCGTCCTGGCCCCACTCACAGCGGGCCAGCACCATCCTGGGAATCTTCTTCAGTGTCAGGTTCGGCCAACGCTCGGATGCCCTGGCGGCCGTTACGCCGCGGAAGGCCGAACAGCACACCAGCAGGCTCTGCTCGGGGCCAACTTCATCGGACAAAGCCTGCAACTGCTCGGCGGACAGGTTTTGAGTGGTGACACAGATGAAATCGCGCTCGCTGGAGTGGCCGTGCTGCCACCAGCGCGTCTCCGAGGGTGCGTAGGTGAAGCCTTCCAGCTTCGCCAGGGCCTCGGCCAGCATCGCGGCGTTGTACTCCGGGTTAACAACAGGGTTGCCCCAGCGGTCGTTGACGATCAGGCTGGGGGCAAGGCGGTAATAGCGGAACCCGCCGCCACCCTGCCAACCAACGCTCTCGGTGACCCCTCCCTCATCTGTACCGTCAATCACCTTGCGGAGTCGCGGGATGACACATGTGTGGCAGTGCTCGCCTAGTTCGACCATGATCCAGCGGCGCCCCATTTTGTGCGCCACCGCTCCTGTGGTGCCGGAGCCGGCGAAGGAGTCCAATACGATGTCGCCGGGATTGGTGGCAATCGTTATCACCTGCCTGAGCAGACGTTCCGGCTTCGGTGTATCGAAAGGCACATCTTCTGGGAAGAGCGCCTGAATCTCTCGCTTCGCTTCCTGCGAGTGACCGACTTCTGAATGAGACCACCAAGTCCGAGGTACCAAGCCTTCCTGAACTTCACGCAAAAACAGTTTGACGGCTGGATTGTTGTCTCCCTTTTCACCAAACACGATCCTGCCTTCCTTGACCATCTTCCAGAAGTCATCTTCCAGCATGCGCCAGTGACTTCCCTTGGGGGGGCTTACCGACCGCCCAGAAGGCGTTGTTATCGTGTACATGAGCCCCTCGTGCCTCTCGCCGGCTGCAAAGATCGGACCCAGTCGCCACGCACCACGTGGGTCGTTGTCAGGGTTCTTGTACTTGCTCGCAGCTTCTTCGCCTCGCGGGAGGAGGTTTCGAACCTTCTTCCAGTCCTGCCCCATTGGCGAGTACAGCAGGACGTAGTTGTGTGCTGGCGAGACAGCCGCTGCATTGCTGCGCCCGTAAAAGTTCTCCCACACCATCGACGAGACAAACGCCTGACGCCCAAAAACCTCGTCGCAGAGCACCTTCAAGTAGTGCCCTTCATTGTCGTCAATTGCTATCCATAAGGAGCCATCAGCGGAAAGTAGGCGTTTGATGATCTCAAGACGGTCTCGCATCAATCCCAGCCAAATTGAGTGTTCAAGTCCATCGTCGTAGTGCTCAAACGCACTTCCAGTGTTGTACGGAGGATCAATGAACACGCACTTCACCTTGCCCGCAAACTCGGCCTCCAGCGCCTTGAGCGCTAATAGGTTGTCGCCAAAAATCAGCCGATTGTCGAAGATGTCGTTGTCGGAGACGCGATGCTTGGCGTGATAGGACTTCTCGGGGTCTTCGAGCAGGATGCGCGGCTCCAGCTTGGGCCGCTTCTCCTTCCCGATCCAGGTAAGTTCTAGTTTTTGTTTGCTCATGGCATCGCTCTCATAGTTGTGGCGCGCGGCTCGACAAGTAGTCGATCAGGCGCTTGCGCGGATACGCGTCCGCTGCATTCTGAATATTGCGTAGTGGCGCTATGGCCGGATCGGCACCCAGCGCAAAATGTGCTTCCATCAGGTCGGCCAGGAAGGCGGCGACGTTGCCCTGGTTGCGGAAGTAAGCCAGCGGCCCCTCAAGAACGAGTCGTTGCTGGCCGAGGTCGAAAGCCTGCTGCCGGAGCTGATCGAGCGGCTGGCTGATCAGCGCGGGAATCGCTGCCGGGTCGATGACGGCCGCCGTGCCAATGCGGCTGCGCAGGCGCTTCATCATGACGGCTGTGATGACGTGTACGCCGTGACGGTAGATCAGACGTTCCTGGCTGCGCGCTGGAGCCTTCTGCTCGTAATCCACCACCAGGGCGCGGATGGCGCGGTGGCACAGGACCGCATTGATCAGCGTCACGCCCGGTAGCGCGGCAGTGAACAGCGCCTGGTACTCGGTGGAGTCGGGGTTGGCGAGCCGCACCGGTTCGCTCTTGAGCCATACGGCGTAGCGTGGGTCGTTCTGTTGCGAGGCCATTGCCCGCAGAGCCTCATCGAGCGTGATGGCCTTGGGGCCGGTCGCGAGGGCCTCGGGGCGATAGTGGTAATCGAAGCTGAGGTGGGCGATCTCCTGCCGTAGCCGCTCCTGGTTCTCGTCCAGCGAGGCGAAGTTCGCGGTCTGCACCGGGTTCTGGTGGTTGCGAGCCTTGGTCACGCTCTTCCCAAACTGGCCGTCCGCCGATGCCTTAATCAAAGTGAGCATCACCTTGGCGTCATCGATGCTCTTGCCCGGATGCTGGCGCACGAACTCGGCAGCCGACGCCACCGTCTGCGCGCCGTTGATGATGGACAAGCCGCGCACCTTGAACTTCTTGGCGCCATTCTTGTTAGCCTTCGGCTCGATCAGGTCGCAGACGGCCGTGACGCCATTGTTCAGG
This sequence comes from Zoogloea oryzae, assembly GCF_030161255.1. Taxonomy (NCBI): domain Bacteria; kingdom Pseudomonadati; phylum Pseudomonadota; class Betaproteobacteria; order Rhodocyclales; family Zoogloeaceae; genus Zoogloea; species Zoogloea oryzae. The sequence goes on along the minus strand of NZ_BSPX01000004.1, from coordinate 57,440 downwards.
TAGAAGAAGTCCGCCGGGGCGTCATGCAAGGTCGTCTTGATGGCCTTGTTAACATCAGACTTGCTGCTGCCGAGGAAGTAGCGGATGTTGCGTTCGTACAGGGCCTTGCCGTGCGTCTGATGCAGGGCCACCAAGTCCGCCAGCCGCGCGACACCGTAGTACGTGGCTCGCGGGCTTTCGACTTTCGCGTGCTTCTGCAACGCGATATCCGTGTGCACGGGTTGGTAGGCCTGCTCCGCCAACAGATCGCGGGCGATCTCGGTTGCCGTGTAGTATTCCACCTGTTTGACCAGCCGCTCTTCGTCGAGGTCTTCGTCGTCGAGCAGCGCCTGCAAGGCGTCGCGGGCCGTTTGCGATACACCATCGCCGGTGCAGGGCACGACCAGCTTGATGTGGCTGCACGCATCGAGTGCGCCCTCGATATCAGCCTTCCGATTTAGGACGTTCCCGTTGAACGCGGTGAAGTCCTGTTTGAGCAACAGGCGAATGCCCTCGCAGAACGGCAGCGCATCCTCCTGCTTGAACTGCTCGGACTCCTTCAACTTGGTTTGCAGCAGGTACAGAGTCTCCGACGGCGCGTGGTAGTGGATCGCGTCGATGCCCTTGTCGTTGAAATCATCCACGACCGAGGCGGCCGCCACCTGCGGCGTAATGTCGAGCAGTTTGTGGAGGACGAAGGCGCTGAAGGCCCGCGAAAGCTGTTTCGCCGCGTGATCGGCGGGATTGACGTTGCCGAGCAATGGCGGCAGGAACGGCACGAAGCGGGCGGCGAGCACCTGCTTCAAGATGGCCAAGTACTGAGGTTCGAGCGCCGGCATCAGGCCCTCCCGCCAATCCGAGCGCGCGCACGTGCCTGGGCACGCGCTTGCAGCGCTGCTTGCACCTGGGCGTAGAGCTGAGCGTTGGCCTGCTCCCGATCCGCCAGCACCACGGCGACGGCATAGGGCTCGTCCCCATCGCGCCCATCGGACCAAAGGCTGTCTTGCCGGGTCACCACGACGAACACCTTGTGACCGTTGGCCAGCGCCTGTTTGAAGCGCCATCGAGAGACCTGCAACGTGCCGTTCTTGCGGGTGTCGTTGGGTAGCCAGCGGCCGTTGGCGCGTTCGCCCATGCCTTCTTCCCGATTGCGCCGGTAGGCTTGGGTGACCTCATCCAGGCTGCCAGCCGTCACCAGGTGGAACCACAGTTTGGCTCTTCGGTAGTCCAGCCGCGTGGTGCGCACGGCAGGGCTGTAGGCGAGCGCGACGGTCACCTCACGCGTGCGGCGGCCACCGTCCCAGAAGCTGTCTGGTAGAGGTAATTCGAAGAAGTGGTGCTGGTCGTTTCCGACGCGCTCTTCGGCCAGCAGGGTGACGGTGTGATCAAGCGAGCGGAACAGCGCCGCATCGTCCACGCGCCCATACCCGACGAGGCGCAGGAGTTTGTCGCGGCCTTCAGCATTGTTGCCGGGGTTCAACAGCGCTTCGCAGGCTTGCGGCCAGCGGGCATGGGCGCCGATCAGTGCGCGCAGCAGGCTGGGCGAAGCGTCGGGCACTTCGGCCAGTAGCCGCGCGGCTTGGTGGGCGACTTGGGGGGCGGCGTAGCTAGTGCCGATGTCTTCCTTGAACGCCGGCCCCAAGGCAAAGCCGCCGTTGAGCGACACCACTCCCAGACCGGCATGGTCTGTGCCACCTCCAGTGCGCCGCAAGGCGATGTTGCCGGCATGCGCGACCACGTCGGGCTTGATGGCGCCGCTGGCAGAAGGGCCGCTGCGAGTCAATGGAAACGGCTGCTCCGCCCGTGCCAACACGTGGTCTTCAATCGTGTTGGGATGGCGCTGTGCATTGCGTGTGGCCTCATTCAGGCTCAAGCCGCCAACGGTCAGCGCGTTGAGCGATGTGGCGGGGTCCAGCAGGCGGGCGTGGCCTTCGAACAGGTAGTCCGGGTAACTCGCGCGTGTATCGGCTGGCAACTGGGATGACAACAAATTGCCCGCTGGTACTACGAACAGGACTCCCAGCTCACGCGTCAGCCGATCCAGCGTGTAGGCGAGCCCGCGCACATGACGGCCATCGTAGACCTTGTTCAGGTCGCCATAGCTTAGGTTGAAGACCCGGCAGCCGTATTGCGCATGCAGTTCGCGCACGGCTTCCTCGACCGCCTTTTCGACGAACTCAGTTTGGTCTTGTCCGTCGTCTTCGAACACTTTGCCGGAGAACAGGCGAAGCTGCGGGACGAACTGCCCTTGCTGAATAGCGCTATGGACATCGCCGTACAACGCAAGCCCGCCGACGAAGGTGCCGTGCCAGTGGGGATCGGTGTCATCCGCACTGCGATGCGGTGCGAGGTAGCCCTGCGCGTCGCCGACCGCTGCGCCGAGCAACGAATGTCCGCGCGTCAAGCCTGAATCCAGCACGGCAATGGACGGAGCATCGTCAGAAGGGGGATCGATCGGAGGAAATTGGTTGATGTCGGTATGAAGCAGTTGTACGGCCACACCCAAGCGGGGCGGCAGGTCGGCAGTGCGCACATCGCGATGGTGCAAGATCTGCTCGGCCTGCGCACCGTTGCAGCGCACACGGACCATGACGAGCGAGGGTTGCTGGATGTCGTCCAGCCGCTCAATGCCTTGTGCATGCAACCAGTCGAGAAAGGCACGCACCATTTGCTGGCGCTTGTCCTGTCGCTCCTGGGGCCATAGTTCGACATCGAGCATGAAGGTTGGCGCGGCTGGAAATCCTTGCTCAAGCAAGGCCGCGCCGGTACGGTCCTGGGGTGTCCAGTGGTCGAAGTCTTCGATGACGTAGAACAGTTCCTTGCGTGTAACAACGCCATCACGTGCAAGGGTGGCCAGGCGGCTCTCGAACTCGCTCAAGCCGTCATCAGTGGCGAATGCCAGCACGATGGATTCATCTTCCTGGCTGACAATCTCCACGCCAGGAATGGCATCGAAGGCGGGCACGCTCTTGTCGCCCGCGCGCAGCCGAATCTTGAGCAGCTTACGGTCGTCGAACCCGCCGACGTCCTCTGCCATCGCACGTTGCCGCGCTTGGTCGAGCCGCCCGGCTAACGCGGCACCATGCGCTCTCGGATCGGCAGGAGGGCGAATTCCCGGATGACGCCTCGGATGGCGCTCCGTTGAGGGCGCTTCTCGCTCCAAGCGCAAGTGTTCATAGGCCATGCCTCCCCCTCCATCCCTTAACTCTTATGACGATACTCACGGGCAAGCGCGGTATCGAGGTGGCTTTTCTCCAGGAACTCCCGGCCGGACAGGATCATTTCCTTGACGGAGCGCCGAAGAACCCGCTCGATGTCGGCGTGCGACATGCCCTTGAACACGGATGCCACCTGGCCATCGTCGGGCTCGAAATTGCGGCGGACACCGGAGAGTTTCAGAGCTAACAAGCGTTTGATCTGCTCCAGATTCGGCATCTCGAAGCGCACAACCTCATCGAAGCGTCGCCAAACCGCCTTGTCCAATAAGGTTTCGTAGTTGGTGGTGGCGATCAGGATGCTCTCGCCTCGATAACCGTCCATCATCTGCAAGACGGCATTTACGGAGCGTTTGAGCTCACCATGATCGGCGCTGTCGCCACGATCCTTGGTCAGGGCGTCGAATTCATCGAACAATGCGACCACGGGATGCGTTGCGACGTAATCGAACACTTTGCGCAAATTGGCGGCCGTCTCTCCCAGAAACGACGAGATGACCGAGTCCAGCCGAACGAGGATGAGCGGCATGGACAGGGAATGCGCGATGACTTCGGCGGCCAGCGTCTTGCCGCAGCCGGGAGGCCCGCAAAACAACAGCTTCTGCGCGGGTTGCAGGCCATAGGATCGAAGCACGTCCGTCCGGTTGTGCTCCATCAGGATTTCATCGAGTGCCGACTGCGAAGCATCCGAGAGAATGATGTCTTTCTCCTCTCGAATCACGGCACGCTCTTCTAGTAGCGCAAGGCCGTTGTCTTTATTTGTCGGCACGCTGGGCAAACTTTGCAGCTTCCGCGCACTCTTCCCGACCGTTGCCTGATCGCCGTAAAGTAAACGCTCAAGGTCATTTGCGAGCAGATGATGGTTCTTCTCGCGCTCCTCTTTGATCACTGCCTCGGACGCCGCGCGAAAGCCCGAAGCATCGCCTTGCGTTCCCGATTTGATGAGTTGCCGCAGTAATTTTCCGCTAGCCATATCTCGCTCTCCTCAATTCTTGGCACGCTTCAACCGCGGCCTGGTCATGCGCAGGTCTAACGGTGCTACTTGATTAGTCATTACACCAGCTCCCACTCGACAGTGAACAGCGTGCGCTCCTCGACCTGCTGTTGGAGTTGCACTTCAAGCTGGCTGATCAAGTCATTGCGCTGCGCTTCGACTTCGTCCTGCCGGGCAAACAACTCGCGGCGCAGCTTGCTGCGCTTACTCTCCAGTTCGCGCTGCTTCTTCTGCCATGACAACTTTTCTTCCAGCGTCGGCGAGGTCGCGGCGGTTCGGCGCACCTCCTTGATCTCGCGGTCGATCTCCTTGATCTCCTGCTCCAGACCGAGCTTCAGGTCGTCCGCCCAGGCATCCAGCTTCTGGACTTCCTGCTCGAAGTAGCCGAGGTTGCGCTCGTTGACGTCGCGCAGGAGTGCGGTCTTGCGGGCTTCCACGTCGGCCAGCAGGGTGGCATCAGGGGCGTTGAACAGACTGGCCGCCTGCGTGGTCGCGGGCAGGCGCAGCAGTTTTTCCGGGTCTTCTTCCGCGAGCACGACGCCGTCGGTCGTGCCCGCCGCAACCAGCAGATGTTGCTCCTGGTTGCCGAGTGTCTCGACCGAGATTAGCTTCACGGTGAGCCATCCGGCCTTGCCGCGCCAGGCTTCAAGCGTGCTGATCTTTGCACCGTGGGCGTTGTAGTCGAACACAAGACGAGCCCCGTTGAGTGCGCGAGCCTTGGCCTGCTCGATGCCCCATCGCGCCAGCGGATGATTGATGCGGTATAGATGCGCGTCGCCGGAGCGGCGGGGCAATTCGTAGCGCCCCAGCTCGATGCCCGCGAGGCCGCCGTGCTCGACTCCAGTCGGTATGTGGCGGAGATCGAAGCCGTCGTCATCGAACGCGGCGCAATGGACCAGTTCGGCGCGGGTCAAGTCCATCAGCATGCGCTCGAAGCGGTTGCGCGCGTTGCGGCTGTCGTCGGCCCGCATGCGCAGCTTCTCCTGCACCTCCTCATCGAAGTTCTCAAGCAGTACCTGGCGCGTCTTGACCATCGCCTCGTTGATTTCGCCGGAGAGGTCGAGCTGGAGTTGCTCGAAGCTGGACTTGATTTCCTCGGGCTCTCGGCAGTTCTGGTAGATCTCGGCGATACGCCGCTCGAAATCGACACCGGAGCCGATGGCACCCAGCACTTCGTCGCTAGCCCCAAACACGCCCTCGAAGAGCTGGAACTTCTGCGACAGCAGCTCGTACACCCGTGCATCGGCCTCATTGCTGCGGTCGACGAAGTTGACCACCACCACGTCGTGCTTCTGACCGTAGCGGTGGCAGCGCCCGATGCGCTGCTCGATGCGCTGCGGGTTCCACGGCAGGTCGTAGTTGATGACGAGCGAGCAGAACTGGAGGTTGATGCCTTCGGCTCCGGCCTCGGTGGCAATCATGACCTTGCCACGCTCCTTGAAGTGCTCGACCAGTGCCGCACGGGTGTCGGCGGTCTTGGAGCCGGTGATGCGGTCGGTGCCTTCGTGACGCTTCAGCCAGTCCTTGTAGATCGCCTGCGCACGCTGGTCGCTATTGGTGCCGTTGAAGAGCACGATGCCGTCGCCGTATGGCGTGTCGGCCAGCAAGTTGAGGAGGTATTCCTGCGTGCGCTTGGACTCGGTGAAGATGATGGCCTTCCTGGGCGCGCCTAGCCGATCCAGTTCGGCGAAGGCTCGATCCAGCGCGGTGAACAGTGCCTTGCCCTTCGCGTTGTCCCGGATGTTGGTTGCCAGCGTTTTGAAGTGGCGAAGCTCCTCGATCTCCTCCGCGATGGCATCGCGTTCCAAGCGGCTCGGTGCTGCGACGTCTGAGCCTTGGTCGTTCCACTCATCGGCGGTTTCGTCGAGCGACTCGTAGTCCTCATCGAGTTCCTCGGCCAGATCGGGAACCTCGGTGGTTTTGTCGAGCACACCCTGGAGGCGCTTGGCCATTGTCTCCAGCGCACCCGCAATCGCGTGCGTGCTGGAGGCAAGCAGCTTCCACAGCACGAGTGAAATCAGTTGGCGCTGCCCGTCGGGCAGGGCCTTGAGGTTGGGGCGGCGCAGATAATCGGCGACGAGCCTGGAAAGTTCCTGCTCTTCACTCGATGGCGTGAACTCCTCGACGATGGCCCTGCGTGCTGTGTACGAAACGTAGGGCTGAACCTGTTTGCGCAGGGTGCGCTTGCAGATGGGCGCCAGCCGGTCACGCAGGCTGCTGAAGGATTGCTCTCTGCCGGTGAACTGCGAGCGGAAGCTATCAAGGTCTCCGAACACGCGGTCATCGATGAAGCTGACCAGCCCATAGAGTTCGAGCAGCGAGTTCTGCAACGGCGTCGCGGTCAGGAGCGCCTTGGAGTGAACGCGCGACAACGCCTCCTTGAGGGTCTTGGCGATGACGTTGCTGGTTTTGTAGACGTTGCGCAGGCGATGCGCTTCGTCGAGGACGACCAAGTCCCAGTCGATGCCCTTGACATCGTCAGCCTTGGCCTTCGCGAACTGGTAGGAACAGATGATCGGACCGGAGGCGAACAGGAACGGGTTCCGCTGCTCCTGTTTGCGGATCGCGTTGTAGCTTTTGGCTTCGAGGATCAGCCCTTGCAGGCCGAACTTGTCCTGCAGCTCTTGGTGCCATTGCTTGCGCAGGTTCGCTGGAACGATGATGAGCACCTTCCGCCGCCGTTCCGCCCAGCGTTGGGAGATGACCAAGCCGGCTTCGATGGTCTTGCCTAGACCAACCTCGTCGGCGAGGATCACGCCGCGTGAGAGGGGGTTGCGGCAAGCGAAGAGCGCGGCCTCGACCTGATGGGGATTCAGATCGACCTGCGAATCGACCAAAGTCGAAGCCAGCGACTCCACGGAGTCGCCTGCTGCACGCCTGGTCAGCAGCCAAGCAAAGTACTGGCTCTGGTGCGGCGTCAGAAGCTGCTGTGTCGTCAACGGCGATCCTCCCCTTAGTTCTTCCCCGAGCGTGATTCGGCGGCTGGCATGGTCCGCGCTCACTCGGCCTCCGGCTTCTTCTTGTTGATGCTTTCGGCGATCCACCGATCCAGCTCCGAGCGGCGAAAGCGCCAGGTTCCCCCAAGCTTGAACGCCGGAATCTCTCCTTTCTGGGCAAGGCGATAGACCGTCCGTTTGCCGGCTTTGAGGTAGGCCGCGACTTCCTCCAGCGTGAGGATCTCGCTTTCGACTTCACTCATCTGAAAACCATCTGGTTTGGTCTTTCGTGACTTTGGATTGCCAAGTTTGCCCAATTCTACCAAAGGGTGGTAGGCGCTAGCCAACAAGAAATCCACCAGGCATTGCGCGAATGTTGGCCAGCGCGACCAACAAATCCGGTCATGCCGTAGTTCCCATTTCCTGCGGCGCAAAGCGAGAGCGCGCCACAGCATCTGGCCATCCGCTTCAACGGGGAATGGCACGATGGGACAGACCAACCGCCGCACATCCGCATGGCCTGCGCTTGCCGTGGTGTTGGCTGTGTCGTTCTCGGCGCTGCAGCCTGCCGTCGCCGCCGACAGCCTCGCCATGGAGCGTGAGCAGCTCGCCGCGCTCGCCCGCCAACTCGACCTGATCGACCGCCTCGCCGAGCACGCCGCCCATACCGCTCCGCAGGAACGCGCCCGCTACCACTTCGACTACGCCCGGCTGCGCGCCGACCTGAAGCGCGTTCGCGCCGGCCTGCAGGACTACCTCGTGCCCCAGCGCGCCCAGCCGCGCGATCCCGTCCCGATGGCCGGCGATTACGTCCGCCGCGACCGCGCCCACGACGAGGAGCCGTCGCCATGACGCCCTCTGCCGATCAGGTCGCCGCCTTCCAGGCCAACGGCGGCTTTGCGCCTTCGGCCGTCTCTGCCGTGGTGCTCGCTTTCGTGTTCGCCGTGTTGCTGCTGTGGGGCGTGTGGGCCATGCGCACCGCCTACGTCGGCTGGGCCGAGTACCGCATCACTGAACGTCAGTTCCTCGCCGTCGTCGTGCGCTTCGTGGCGATGTACCTGGTGCTGACCTTCTTCCTCCTCTCCTGAACGTCACGAAAGGCCATACGCCATGAACCTGCCATCGACATCCCATCGCATTCCGTCCCGCATCGTCGCACTGCTGCTGCTACCGCTGGCGTTCGCGGGCCTGCCGCTGTCGGCCTTCGCGCAGGGCCTGCCGACCATGGAAGACCCATCGCGCGGCCAGGGCAGCGGCATCCTGCAGACCTTGCAGAATTACGGCTACGACATCGTGCTGCTGATCGCGCTGCTCGTGGTCGCCTCGATGTTCGTCGGTGTCTGCTATCACGCCTACACACGCTACTCGGAGATCCACACCGGCCGCGCCACCTGGGGCCAGTTCGGCCTGACGGTCGCCGTGGGCGCAATCCTGCTGGTGGTCGGCATCTGGCTGCTCACCAAGGCCACCGGCGTGCTGTGAGGGCGGCAAGCGATGGCCGTCCCTTCGGAGACCCCGCGCGACACCCTGGTGACCTTCCTGCCGCACCGGCTGAACCGCCAGCCGGTGGTCGTGCGCGGGCTGACCGCCGACGAGTTGTGGATCTGCGCCGGTCTGTCGGCCGCAGCCGGATTCGTGCTCGGCCTGCCGCTGGCCTGGCTCACGCACAGCATCGCCATGGTGCCCACGCTGATCGTCGTCGGCATCGCGCTGGGCGTCTTCGTCGGCGGCGGTTTCCTGCGCGCACAGAAGCGCGGCCGGCCCGACACCTGGCTGTACCGGCAGCTCCAGTGGCGGCTGGCCCTGCGGCACCCGGCGCTGGCGGCACTCCTGGGCGGGCAGCGCCTCATCACCCGCTCGGGCTTTTGGACTACCCGGCGCAATGCCGATCGAGGTGCGCCATGAGCCGTTTCAAGAACGAGGTTGCGCACTTGCAGGCGCACGTGAAGACGCTGCGTCTGGGGGCCGGCGCGTTGTTCGTGGTGGCGCTGCTGCTCGGCTTCGGTTGGTGGAGTGCGCCGAAGAGTCTGACCATCCATGTGCCGCCGGACTTGCGCTCGGGCAGCACGCGCAAGTGGTGGGACGTGCCGCCCGAGAGCGTGTATGCCTTCTCGTTCTACATCTGGCAGCAGGTGCAGCGCTGGCCCACGAACGGCGAAGAAGACTACCCGCGCAACCTGCGCGCGCTGTCGGCCTACTTCACGCCGAGCTGCCGGGCCTTCCTGCAACAGGACTACGAGTACCGGCGCGCCAGTGGCGAGCTGCGTCAGCGCGTGCGCGGCATCTACGAGATTCCCGGCCGCGGCTACGGCGATGATCCGGCCACGCGCGTCAAGGTGCTCTCCGACCGCGATTGGATCGTCACGCTCGACGTGAGCGCGGACGAATACTACGGCTCCGAGCAGGTCAAGCGCGCCCTGGTGCGCTACCCCATCAAGGTCGTCCGGCTGGACATCGACCCCGAGCACAACCCCTTCGGCCTGGCGCTGGACTGCTACGCCAGCGCACCCCAGCGCATCGAACCGTCGCCGACGCCGACCGAGGCCGGCGTGCCCGCCAATGCCTCCGGCCATCTGCAGGGAGACTCCCCATGAAGCCCGTTAACTGGTCGGCCCTGGCCGGCGTCCTGCTGATCCTCGGTTTCGTGCCGGCCAGCCAGGCCGTGGAAATCCTGCGCTGGGAGCGGCTGCCCCTGCCGGTGCCGCTGGTGGTCGGCCACGAGCGCGTGGTCTTCATCGACCGCAATGTGCGCGTCGGCGTGCCGGCCAGCGTCGGCGACCACCTGCGCGTGCAGAGTGCGGGTGGCGCGATCTACCTGCGGGCGAGCGAGCCGATTCCGCCCACGCGGCTGCAACTGCAGGACGTGGAATCCGGCGCGCTGATCCTGCTCGACATCGCCGCCGAGCCGGCGAAGGACGGTCAGGCGCCGCTGGAGCCGGTGCGCATCGTGGAAGCGGAAGCCCCCGCGAAGCGCTACGGCGGCGGTGCAGCAGGCGGCGCGGACGAGCAGGCCATTGCGCCGGCAGACAAATCCCTTCCCCGGCGCGAAACGCCGGTACCGGTCGTGCTGACGCGCCATGCCGCACAGAACCTGTACGCGCCGCTGCGCACCGTCGAGCCGGTCGCCGGCATCGGGCGCGTGAACCTGCGCCGCGGCCTCGCGCTGGACACCTTGCTGCCGACGCTGCCGGTGCACGCACGGGCACTGGCCGCGTGGCGCCTGGAAGACCAGTGGGTGACGGCCGTGCGACTCACCAACACCGCCGCGCGCTGGCTCGACCTCGACCCGCGCGCCCTGCAGGGGAACTTCGTGGCGGCGACCTTCCAGCATCCGAACCTGGGGCCGGCCGGCACCCCGTCCGACACCACGGTGCTCTACCTGGTCACGCGCGGCCACGGCCTGGCCGAGTCGCTGCTGCCGGCGCTGAGCCCGATCGATGCCACCGCGAACCTGCCGCCGGCCGCCGCGGCCGGCTCGACCGGAGGAGCGCGCGATGAAAAGTAATCCGCTGCTCAAGTGGCTGCTGATCCCGATGGCGCTGCTGCTGGTGTTCGTCGGCGTCAAACTGTTCTCCGGCGCCCCCGGCGGCCAGCCCGCCCCCAAGGGCGCGGCCAGTACGCTCACGCCCGAGGAGATGAAAGCCCTGGGCATCGCCGGCGACACGCCGCGCGATACCGTCGCCACGCTGGTGGCCCAGGTGAAGCAGTTGCGCACCGAGCTGCAGAGCGCGCTCGGCGACAACAAGCAGCACAAGGCCGAGAACGAGCGCCTGCGTGCCCGGGAAAGCGCGATCGACCAACGCATCCAGAGCGCGCTGGAAGGCGAACGCAGCCGCCTGGAGCAGGAGCGCAATCAGGTGGCCAGCGACAGGCAGCAGACCCAGGGGCTGCTGCAGGATCTGCAGCGGCAACTGGACGGCCTCGCCGGCAAGGGCGGCCGGTCCGATCTGCCCGTCGGGCTGGGGCTGGAAGAGGGTGACGGCCAGCGCTTCAACCGCGGCGTCGGTGGCACGCAGTGGGTCGAGCCCGACGATGCCAAGGTCGACGCCAAGAACGCCAGCAAGGAGCCGAGCTTTCCCCTGAGCTTCGGGCCGGCCCAGAAAAGCCTGTCGGCCGCAGTGGAATCCGTCGCCGACGTCGGCAGCCGCGCGGTGGGCGCATCCACGAAGGCGGTCTACACCGTGCCGTCGAACTCGACGCTCATGGGGTCGATTGCCATGACGGCGCTGATCGGGCGCGTGCCGATCGACGGAACCGTCAACGACCCGTACCCGTTCAAGGTGTTGATCGGCCTGGACAACCTCACGGCCAACGGCATCGACATCCCCGACGTGGCCGGCGCCGTGGTCAGCGGCACGGCTTCGGGCGACTGGACGCTCTCGTGCGTGCGCGGGCAAATCCGCTCGGTCACGTTCGTGTTCCAGGACGGCACCATCCGCACGGTGCCGGAGGACAGCAGCAAGGGCGGCAGCAACAGCGGCAACTCGGGGCACAACGGCGCCAGCATCCAGGGCGGCCTGGGCTGGATCAGTGACCCCTACGGCATTCCGTGCGTCAGCGGCGAGCGACGCAGCAACGCCCAGCAGTACCTGGGCAGCCAGGCGCTCATCACCGCAGCCGGCGCCGGCGCGGCCTCGCTCATCAAGTCCGACAACGGCAGCGTGGCCGTGGTCGCCAACAGCAACGGCTCGCTGGGCACCGTCGGCATCAGCGGCAACGAAGCGATGGGCCGCATCCTCGCGGGCGGCGTGCGCGACATGGCCGATTGGGTCAACAAGCTCTACGGCCAGGCCTTCGCGGCGGTCTACGTGCAGCCCGGCGCCAAGGTGGCCGTGCATCTGGAGCAGCCGCTCGACATCGACTACGACGCCAAGGGGCGTCGGGTTCACCACCGCACCGGAGAAGCCCATGCCTCGGATCTGGATTGACGCGGCCGCCGTGCTGCTGGCGGCCACCCTGCTCGGCGGCTGCGCTACCAGCAAGGAGAAGCTGCTGCCGCACGGCGACAGCACCATGCTCGACATCTGGCATCGGGAGACAGGCGGCAGCGCGGGCGGCGGCCAGGCCGCGCGGCAACTGCTCGATGCGCGCCAGGGCCTGCGCCGGCCGCTGGCCGAGGCCGATGTGCAGGCGGCGCCCGGCGTGCAGGCGCGCTACACCCGCACCGCGCAGAACGAGATTTACCGCCAGTTCCACCGCCTGCCGAACCCCGACCTGGTGATGTACGTGTTCCCGCACCTGGCGGGCACCGACCCGGTTCCGGTGCCCGGCTACAGCACGGTCTTCCCGCTCTACCAGCGCGTGCAGTACGCGATGCCGGGCGAGCGCGTGGAGGACTACTGATGGCTTGGTCGCTGTCATGGTCACGCAAGTCCGACGCATCGCCTGCGGACGCCGCGAATGCGACCGATGATGCCTGGGCACGGCACGTAACGGCCCTGGCGGCACAGGGTGTCGCCGAGCCGGGCAGCGCGCTCGGCCGGGGCCGGCGCAGGCCGGCCACCCAGGCCGACCACGATGCGCTCTATGGCGTCGCGCCGTCGTTCTCGGACTTGCTGCCCTGGGTCGAGTACCTGCCCGGCACCAAGTGCATGTTGCTGGAAGACGGCCAGTCGGTGGCGGCCTTCTTCGAGCTGGCGCCGGTCGGCACCGAGGGCCGCGAGATGGCCTGGCTATGGCAGGCGCGCGATGCGCTGGAGAACGCCCTGCAGGACTCCTTCGACGAGTTGGACGACAACCCCTGGGTGGTGCAGCTCTACGCCCAGGACGAGGCCGACTGGGACAACTATCGGCGCTCCCTGGCGAACTATCTGCAGCCGCGTGCGCAGGGCAGCGCGTTCAGCGACTTCTACCTGCGCTTCTTCACCCATCACCTGCGGGCCATCGCCAAGCCGGGTGGCCTGTTCGAGGACACCACGGTGACGCGCCTGCCGTGGCGCGGCCAGGTCCGGCGCGTGCGCATGGTGGTCTACCGCCGCACGTCCGCGGCCTCGGCCTCGCGGCGCGGCCAGTCGCCCGAGCAGGCGCTGACCACGATCTGCGACCGCCTCGCCGGCGGGCTGGCCAATGCCGGCGTGAAAGCCCGGCGTCTCGGCGCGGCGGACATCCACGCCTGGCTGCTGCGCTGGTTCAACCCGAATCCGACTTTGCTCGGCGCCACTGCCGAAGATCGGGAACGCTTCTACGCGCTGACCCGCTACCCGGAAGAGCGGGAGGAGGGCGAGCTCGAACTCGCCAGCGGCACCGACTTCGCGCAGCGCCTGTTCTTCGGCCAGCCACGCTCGGACGTGCCGAACGGCCTGTGGTTCTTCGACGGCATGCCGCATCGGGTGATCGTGATGGATCGCCTGCGCACGCCACCCGTGACGGGCCATCTGACGGGCGAGACGCGCAAGGGCGGCGATGCCATGAACGCGCTGTTCGACCAGATGCCCGAGGACACGGTGATGTGCCTGACGCTGGTCGCCACACCCCAGGACGTGCTGGAGGCGCACCTCAACCACCTCGCCAGGAAGGCCGTCGGCGAGACCCTGGCCTCGGAGCAGACCCGGCAGGACGTGCAGCAGGCGCGCGGCCTGATCGGCAGCGCGCACAAGCTCTACCGCGGCGCGCTGGCGTTCTACCTGCGCGGCCGCGACCTGGCCCAGCTCGATGCGCGCGGCCTGCAGCTCGTCAACGTGATGCTCAACGCCGGTCTGCAACCGGTACGCGAAGAGGACGAGGTGGCGCCGCTGAACAGCTATCTGCGCTGGCTGCCGTGCGTGTTCGACCCGGCTGCCGACAAGCGCCAGTGGTACACCCAGCTCATGTTCGCGCAGCACGTGGCGAACCTGGCGCCGGTCTGGGGCCGCAGTCAGGGCACGGGGCATCCGGGCATCACGTTCTTCAACCGCGGCGGCGGTCCGATCACCTTCGATCCGTTGAACCGCCTCGACCGGCAGATGAACGCGCACCTGTTCCTGTTCGGTCCCACGGGTTCGGGCAAGAGCGCGACGCTCAACAACATCCTGAACCAGGTGACGGCGATCTATCGGCCGCGCCTGTTCATCGTCGAGGCTGGCAACAGCTTCGGCCTGTTCGGCGACTTCGCGGCACGGTTGGGCCTCACCGTGCATCGGGTGAGGCTCGCGCCCGGCGCGGGCGTCAGTCTGGCTCCGTTCGCCGACGCCTGGCGCCTGGTCGATACGCCGAGCCAGGTACAGACGCTGGACGCCGATGCGCTCGACGAAGACCAGGCCGATGCCGGCATGGCCGTGGAAGGCGATGAGCAGCGCGACGTGCTCGGCGAGCTGGAGATCACTGCACGACTGATGATCACCGGCGGCGAGGACAAGGAAGAAGCGCGCATGACGCGCGCCGACCGCAGCCTGATCCGCCAGTGCATTCTCGATGCGGCACAGCACTGCGTAGCGGAGAAGCGCACGGTACTGACCCGCGATGTGCGCGAGGCGCTGCGCGAGCGCGCCCGCGATGCCACGCTGCCGGAGATGCGGCGCGCACGGCTGCTGGAGATGGCCGACGCCATGGACATGTTCTGCCAGGGCGTGGACGGCGAGATGTTCGACCGGTCCGGCACGCCGTGGCCCGAGGCGGACATCACCATCGTGGACCTGGCCACCTTCGCGCGCGAGGGCTACAACGCCCAACTCTCGATTGCCTACATCTCGCTCATCAACACCGTCAACAACATCGCCGAGCGCGACCAGTTCCTGGGCCGCCCGATCATCAACGTGACGGACGAAGGCCACATCATCACGAAGAACCCCCTGCTCGCGCCCTACGTGGTCAAGATCACCAAGATGTGGCGCAAGCTCGGCGCCTGGTTCTGGCTCGCCACGCAGAACCTGGACGACTTGCCGAAAGCGGCCGAGCCCATGCTCAACATGATCGAGTGGTGGATCTGCCTGTCGATGCCACCCGATGAAGTCGAGAAGATCGCGCGCTTCCGCGAACTCAACGCTTCGCAGCAGGCGCTGATGCTCTCGGCACGCAAGGAGGCCGGCAAGTTCAGCGAGGGCGTCATCCTGTCCAAGTCGATGGAAGTGCTGTTCCGCGCTGTGCCGCCCAGCCTCTACCTGGCGATGGCGATGACCGAGCCCGAGGAGAAGGCCGAACGCTTCCAGTTGATGCAGCAGCACGGCATCAGCGAGCTGGATGCCGCCTTCCGCGTGGCCGAGAAGATCGACCGTGCGCGGGGCATCGAACCGCTGGCGCTGGACACGTTGGCCTGACGGGAGCGACACGATGCGCATGCCTTCATTCGCCCGCTGTCATCCCTGGGTCGGCCTGCTGATCGTGGTGACGATTGCGGTTGCCTCGTGGATGCTGCTGCGCGTGCCGCATCCGGCGACCGACCCCGTGTCCCTGGCCGTCGCCGGGTCCGAAGCGTCGAAACCGGCTGGCCCTCCCTGGCTGTATGGCCGTGCCGATGCGCGCTTCACGGTGGTCGGGTACGCCGACCTGGAGTGTCCGTACTGCCGGGCCTACTTCCCCGCGCTCAAGCGCTGGATCGACGCCCATCCCGAGGTGAACTGGCAGTGGCACCACCTGCCTCTGTCCATGCACGAGCCGGCCGCGACTGCCGGGGCACGCCTAGCCGAGTGCGCGGGCGAGACGGGCGGACATGCCACGTTCTGGCAGGCCGTGGCATGGCTCTACTCGAACACCCGTGGCGACGGCCAGGGCCTGCCGGAGGGCCTGCGCTATCCCGACCTCACGCCAGCCATGCAGGGTTGTCTCGGCAGCGAGCGCCCGGATGCCGTAGTCCATGCCCAGGCGGTGGAAGCCGCACAGCAGGGCATCGCGGCCACGCCGGCCCTGCAACTGCGCGACCGCGAGTCCGGCAAGACCCTCCTGCTGCACGGTCCCGTCGAAGGCGATGCCTTGCTGTCGGCCATCGACCTGCTCGCCGCCGGCAGCACGACCGTAGCCGACCCCGCCCATTCCCCAGACATGCCCGCCGGCGTTGCCGGTGACATGCCCAGGTAGCCATGGATCTTCAAGGCTGCGGCGCGGCTTGTCCGCGTTGATCGAAACCCGTTCGCATCGCATCCCTTGACGCGAACAGCCACTGCATCCGCGGTGGTGGATGCCCGCTCGTCACCTGTTCCATCCCCATCGTCCCCAGGAGGGTTTGCCCTCCAGGGGCAGGCGCCCTCCGATCTCATCCATTGGAGGTTCGCCATGTCTCTTGTCATCGCCGACTCCCGCCCGGAGTCGCTCACCCTGATCGCCGCCCAGCACGAAGACTGGATCATCCAGCAGGCCATCACCCTGCTGGAGAACCGCGTGTTCAAGGCCGGTCCGGCGCTGGGCAGTCCCGCCGCCGTGCGCGACTACCTGCGCCTGAAACTGGTCGCGGAGCCGAACGAAATCTTCGCCGTCGTGTTTCTCGACAACCAGCACCAGGTGCTCGCCTACGAGCCGCTGTTCAAGGGCACGGTCGACCAGACTTCGGTGTATCCGAGGGTGGTGGTCCAGCGTGCGCTGGCGCTCAACGCTTCGGCGCTGATCCTGGCGCATCAGCATCCCTCGGGGAACACCGAGCCCTCGGCCGCTGATCGTGTGATCACCGAGCGGCTGAAGAGCGCCCTGGCCACCGTCGATGTCCGGGTGCTGGATCACTTCATCGTCGGCAAGGGCAGCCCGTACTCGTTCGCCGAAGCCGGCTTGTTGTAGTCCGCAGGCGCCCCTTCCGGGGGCGCCTTGCGTCTTGCCCCTATCCACGCGTTCGCGATGCGCTCTGATGGTCGCGACTTTCGGAAGCTTGGAAGGCTTGTGGGATAGGCGGCTGAACCGGCCTTTACCTGTTGAGAAGCACACCTTTACATGGCAGAATCTGCATATTTTCTAGTTGCCAGCAACGCGAATGTCTGCCGTCACCGCCATCCAGTACACTCAGGACCAGATGCGCACGCTAACCGGCGTGTCCGTCGAAACGGTGCGGCATTGGCGCAAGACCGTGCCCTACTTGGCGTCCAAGACCGGGAAGGCTGCCCGATTCACCTTCGCGGATCTCCTAGGCTTGGCCGTTACCAATGAGTTGGTCAGCTCGTTGGGAGTGCACATCGCCACCGTCAGCGTCGGCGTTGACGCGCTCTTTCGGTTGCTGGGCACGAGTAGCGCATTGGCGCTGAATGGGTCCGTGGCGTTCGTGACGGCCACTTCGGCGACCCTGTGCGATATCGGCCCCGAGGGGATTGGACCGGCGCCGACGCAACCGACTCTCGTCATCCCGCTCGATCCGTTGATCATGCGGCTTCAGCAGCACATGCTGCCGATCGTCCCGACGCCGAGCCAGGCAGCGTTGCCGTTTCCACCCGAAGCTATCCGGAGTAGGGCGTGAACACTGCCACGCTGGAACAGGTGCTCGCCGCAACCGGCTACCTGCCGGACGGGCAACCCGCGCCCGGTCTTCGGTTGGGGGCCGAGGCGCAGTCCTCGCGCCACGGCCGCGTTTTTGTTCCGGACGCATTGTGGCGCAGCGCGTCGTCGTTGACCGTCTACTTCAAGTTTGAGCAAAGCGCGCCTGCAGACGATCTGGTCAGCCAGTGGCGACGAGAGGTCTGGAACGAGGGGTTCGCGCCGTTGCTGTGGGTGATCTCGCCGCAGCGTATCGACCTGTACAACGGTTTCGGCACACCCGCGAAAGAAGGCGATGCCCAGAGACATTTGATTCGGCGTTTCGAGAACATCGAAGCTTCGCTTCATGAACTGGACGAGTTGGCCGGCCGACTGGCGATCGAGACGGGCCAATTCTGGGCCCAGGTGCCGGCCATCGATCGCAAGACCAGCGTCGATCAGAAGCTCCTGTCTGACCTTGGATGTCTGGAACGCGATTTGGTCGCAGGCAATCTCGCGCGCGATGCGGCGCAGGCCTTGATTGGGCGCGTGATCTTCACCCAGTACCTGATTGACCGCGAGATCGTCAGTGCGGCGCGGTTGAAGCGGGTATGCGGCCGCACGGCGTTGCCGGCGATCCTGCGCGACCGGCCAGCGACCAGCAAGCTGTTCGCATGGCTGGCCCAGGCCTTCAACGGCGATATGTTTCCGCCCTCGTCGGTGAAAACGACACCAGCAGCTCACCATTTGACGCGGGTTGCGGAGTTCCTGGAGGCTGTCGATCCTGAAAGCGGGCAACTCAGCTTCTTCCCCTACCAGTTCGACGTGATTCCGGTCGAGCTCATCAGCTCGATCTACGAGCAGTTTGCACATGCTGAGCCGCAGACTGGAGGAAAGCGCACAGAAGCGTTGCGAAACGGCGTGCACTACACGCGACTGTCCGTCGTCTCGCTGGTCCTCGATGAGGTCATGGATGGTCTATCTGGACGGGAGTCGGTGCTGGATTTGACGTGCGGCTCCGGTGTCTTCCTGGTCGAAGCGCTGCGGCGCTTGGTTCATCTTCGCTCGCAAGGTCAGCCGCCCACGAGGGAGCTGATCCGCTCGACGCTCTACGGGCAGGTGTATGGCGTAGACATTAGCGAAGCCGCGATTCGCGTCGCTGCGTTCAGCCTGTACCTGGCTGCGCTTGAGCTGGACCCTGACCCGCAACCACCGCAGTCCCTGAAGTTCCAGCCATTGATCGGCAGGACATTGCTCGTCGGTGACGCTCGTACTGTCGAACGTGATGGAGATGGCAAGGCCGTGCTGGCGACGCCGACAGGGCTGAAGCAGTTCGACCTTATCGTGGGCAATCCCCCTTGGAGCTTTAGGGGGCAGACAGGAACCGAAGCGCGGCGCAAGACCAGGGTTGCGGGCGTACCTGCGCAACCGCGCGGTGAAGGCTTGGATTTCGTGTTGCGAGCGGCGGAGTTCTCACATGAGAAGACCCGTTTCGGCATCATTCTTAGCGCGATGCCGTTCTTCAGCCGCAGCGGCACCGGCATGGCAGCAGCTCAGCATGTGATGCGAGCCGTGGCTCCGATCACCTTGGTAAATCTGTCCAATTTGTGCAGTTGGCTCTTCGCGACAGCGGCCATGCCCGCAGTGGTTCTCTTTGCCCGTCATCGACCGAAGCAGCGAACGGATCAGGTCACGGTCGTTCAGATCCCGTGGACGCCCAGCGGTGCAAGGACTCATTCGTTCGAGGTGGCGCCGAGTGACGTCATCACTTTGACACTCGACGAAATCCAAGAACAGCCGTTGAAGCTCAAGGCAGCAGCCGTTGGCCGGCGCCGTGACCTCCTATTGCTGGATGACTTGACTTCGGCCCACAGAAATCTGGGCGAGCAACTCTCATTACTCGACACTACCTTCCAGGTTGGATTGATTCGCGGGGCCCCAGAGAATCAGACGCGCGATGCTCGCCCGCTAAAAGGATTGGATGTACTGCAAGTCAAAGACATGCAGCACTTCAACATTCCCGATGATTTGCCGACTTTCAGCCAATCGAAGGCACAATGGCCACGATCGCGGGAGATATATCAAGCCCCGCTTCTCATCGTGAAGGAAATGCTTCTGGGGAGTCCACGCGTCTTGGCGGCCGTCTCCGAGCGGGATCTCGTCTTCACGAACTCATACTTCGCAGTGTCTCTTCCGAGAGGGCACACGCGGACGGCACATTTGCTTGCCACCGTGTTGAGTTCTGCTTTTGCGACATGGTTCTTCTATCTGACCGCTGCAGAGTTTGGAATCTACAAGAGGAAGCTGCTGGCTCGCGACCTCAGCTTCCTACCGGTGCCTAATTTCACGAGCGCAGTGAAATCTGAGGCTGGCCAGCGCCTGCTGCAGATTGAGAAGAATCTGCGCGCCAACGGCACCGACGAGAGGGGATGGGCTGAACTGGACGAAGCTGTCTTCGATCTGTACGAACTGAACGATGCCGACCGAACTGTCATTCGAGACGGCCTCCTTCGCGCCGGGTGGCAATGGGAAACCGGCCGCGAATCATCCGTGGAGCCATCGGACAGTCGTACTGAGGTCACGGCGTATGCCAAGACGTTCCTGTCCGTTATCGAGGATTGGCTTTCCGTTCGCAATAAGCGGCACATGCGCGCCGAAGTGCTCGACTTGCCAAGCAGTTCGGCCTTGCGCGTCGTGCGCTTTGTCTTGGAAGAGGGGCCGGGTAATGCGAGCGTGAGCGTCGTGGCACCACAAGGCGAGTTGGGTGAAGTACTGGCACGTATCGGCAGGCGCCTGAAAGTCAAGATTGCGACCGCGCTCAGTGCAGAGCGGGAATTGCGAGTACACGGACGCAACGAAGTCGTGATCATCAAGCCAGCAGCGCGGCGCTACTGGATGGGCATAGCGGCACTGGAAGATGCCGATGCAGTGGTCGCGGAGAGCTTTTCAGGGGGCAAAGTTTGAGGATCCCCTATGAGACACCTCCTGCACTGGGCAGAGAGTTCATTGAACTTGAGCCCGAGGTTGTGGCGGTCATTCTGCTGACACTGGCCGCAGGTTGGCAGCGAGCATGCGCAGCCGAGGACGTGAATGCCAACGCTGGAGAGGTAATCATGACCGAGCGCCTGCGGGACGGGATGCGCATTGCGCTGAAGAACTCCCCGTGGAAGCAGATCATGGTGCTGCCTGGCACGGAATCGCGATCTAAAAGCAACGTGATGCTGCCAGACGGACGTACCGACATCCCGCTGGCGTTCGTCGAAATTTTCTTGCGCACGCAGGAGCATGATCCGCACGCGATCATCGAATGCAAACGAATCGCCGGGTCGGACACTCACTTGTGTCGAGAGTACGTCGTCGAGGGCATGGATCGATTCATCCAGGAGAAGTACGGCGAGAACCATGCTATCGGCTTCATGGTGGGGTACGTTCTTGCCGGCGTTCCTTCGGAATCCGCGGATGGCGTCAATGCTTACTTGAGAAGAGTTTCGCGCTCGGTAGATCGCCTCGCCCCGAGCGACATCAGTGACGGGACTTGGCAGAGCCTACACGCACGCTCCAAGCCGTCGATGCCGATTCGCTTACAGCATGCGTTTCTTGGGTTCGCGGGCACCTCAGCGTCCCGCACCTGATCTCCGCCTCCGACAGGAGGCAATCACAACGCTCACAACGGCATAGGGTATGAAACCGGCAGGGGCCGGATGCGGTTTCTTTGTCGCGCTAGATCGGCACTTGAAGTCGACTGTGACTTTGATCGACTCCAAGGACGCCCGATATGCCGGCCCCCGTCTTCAAGGCTTCGCCCCGGCTGCCGACCATCAGCATTGCGCCCGGACTGTGGGCAGTGCTGTTCATGTTTACCCAGACTGCAGCAGCCGACGTGCTCGTCGTCACCGACAGCCGTCATCCGGTGCAGGCTCCAGCCGGCGTGCGGATCATCGAGCTGGACCAGGCCACGCGCATCGAGGTCGAACTCGCCGCGCACCTACCGGCCGACCCGCAACAGGCTGCAGCCCTGGTGCGGCAGCGGTTGCATGACGGCGGCGAGGCCCTTCAACGCCGCATCGGCCACGCCTACCAAGGTGTCGCGGATGCCTGGGGACTGGGCATCGCCAAGATTCCCGCCGTGGTGGTCGATCGACGCTACGTGGTCTACGGCGAGCCCGACGTGCCCCGCGCCGTCGCGCGCATCAACGCCTACCGGAGCACGCAGCCATGAGCCTCCTGCTGGCATCCCGGCGCCTGCGCGCCACCGTCGCCTCGCTGCTGCTGAGCACGGCCACGTCGACGTTCGCCCTGGACACCGCCACCATCGTCTCGTCGGCGCTGTCCCCCGACTGCCTCGAATACCGCGTGGTCGGTATCTGCTACTGGCTGTACTGCACGCCCTTCGGCTGCTCGGTTCGCACTTCCGTCAAGGTGCGCCACTACGTCCCCGATGCGGTGGTGTCGAGCTACTCGAACACCGGAGAAAACCCGTGGCAGGAAGTCAGGGCGATGAGCATGCCCAACCCGACCGCCAAGGCTGGCGGTGACGGCACGACCAATCACGACAACGAGAACAACCTCGCCAAGTTCAAGAACGCCGATGTCATCGGCCATCCGGCCGGGCTGGTGTTCAGCCAGTTCGCCAGCGCCTCCGGCTACACCTGCGAAGGCGCTGGCACGGCCTTCATGCCGTATCTGCTGAGCACGCTCGACACGATCGCCTGGCGCTACAACATCCCGGAAGCGTTCTACCCCGAAGCGCTCATCCCCGGCCGGCGCGAAATCGGTACGCGCACCGGCCTGAACCTCTGGGGCAACGTGTATCCCCGCGGTGGCTTCCTGCACCAGACCGACGACCACAAGAGCGGCGCCGTGGTCGCGCAGCGCGCGGGCGACATCGTGACGCGCCGCAACCAGATTCACGTGTATCAGCCCCTGCTGGCCAACGCCCGCGACGGCTACTGGCCGGCCGGCGCGCTGATGGAGACCGACGCCTCGACGGGCAAGTGGCAGGAGCTGACGCCCACGCTCTCGAACAGTTGCGTGGTCTTCCCGCACAGCCGCACCCGCGTGCAGGCCCAGCAGGGCGACTACGCCTGGGCCTTGTGGCGGCCGTACTCCTGCTGCCGGCGCCGTGGCCAGGTCTTCCTCGGCAGCGTCGATTTCATGTGAGGAACCCACGATGAACGCCTCCCTCCCTGACTTCCTGCACCGCGCGAAGTCGCCCCTGCGGGCCACGCTGCTCGTGGCGGCCATCACGCTGGTCGTCGGCGTCGCCTGGGCGCAGACCCGCATCGACCCCAATGGCGTGAACGTCAGCGGCAGCGTGATCGGCGACGACGTGCTCTACAGCATCGGCGGCGGCCGGGCCGTGTCGATGGGTGGTGCCGGCAACATGCAGAGCATCGGCGTCGGCGTCGGCTGGAACAGCAACCTGATCTGCGGCGACATGAGCATCACCACGACGCTGCAGAACCAGCTCAACGGCATCACCAACGGCTTCCAGACGATCATGAGCAACGTGATCCAGAACGCCACTGCCGCGGTGGCGTCACTCCCGGCGCTCATCATCCAGCGCGCCGACCCGGGCCTGTACAACCTGCTCACCAACGGCATCCTCCAGGCGCGCCTGGATTTCGACCGCTCGAAGATGACCTGCCGGGCCATCGCCAATCGCATGGCGGACATGGCCGGCGGCCAGGCCGGCTGGGACCAGCTCGCCGAAGGGATGGCGCTGCGGGATGCGGTCAGCAGCACCGATGCCGTCTCCGCCATCGAGCAGGCCGAGTCCAACAAGGGGAACAACGGCGTGCCCTGGGTCGGCGGCGGCAACGCGGGCGGCTCCGGCCAGAGTTCGATCAAGGTGGTCGGCGACGTGACGCGCGCGGGCTACAACCTGCTCAACGGGCGCAGCGCCACCGATACCTCGTCGATCGCGCGCAGCGCCTGCGGCAACCGCCTGACCTGCCAGACCTGGTCGTCGCCTGGCGCGGCCGCGGCCTTTGCGAACCGCGTGCTGGGCGAACGCGAGCAACGCACCTGCGAAAACTGCACGAAGACCCAGACCACGCCTGGCGTCGGGCTCACGCCAGTGATCCAGGAAGAGTACGAGACCAAGCTGCAGGTGTTGCAGGAACTGGTGACGGGCGCCCGGCCGACGACACTGGCCAATCTCGACGCGGCCGGCAGCAGCTCGCTGCCGATCACCCGCGGCGTGATCGAGGCCCTGCGTGACGAGCCCGACCAGGACGTGCTGGGCCGGCGCCTCGCGTCCGAGGCTGCGCTGTCCAGCGTGCTGGAGAAGGCCCTGCTGCTGCAACGCACGTTGCTGACCGGCAAGAAGGAGCCGAACGTCGCCGCCAACGAGCTCGCCGTGCAGGCGGTGGACCAGGAGAACAGCGCGCTGGAGCAGGAGATCAACAACCTCAAGACCGAGCTGGAGCTGCGCCGCACGCTGGCCGGCAACTCGGCGATGGCGATCATCCAGCGCCACAGTACCCGCGCTGCCGGCTCGCGCGGCGTCTTCGAGGGCGACACCACGCGCGACCGTCTGCGGGAAGTCCAGAAGCCGCGGAGCGGTACGCCATGAGCCGGCTCGCCTGGCTGCGGCTGCCATGGCTGTTCAACCGCCGCGTCGGCGTGGCGCTGCTGTGGACCTTGCTGGTGGTCGCCGCCGCGGTGGCGGTGAACATCGCCGGCATCCACGTGGTCGGCGGCGTCGAGGGCTGGCAGCACTGGCTGCAGGCGCACGCCGGCCACTTCTTCGTGTGGCGTCTGTGCCTCTACGGAGCGACGGCTTACGGCTGGTGGTGGATGCGTCGGCGCCTGTTGCGGCGGGAGCCGTCCCGCGAGACGCATCAGCGCCTGCTGCGCACGGAGATCGCGGCCGTCATCGCCGTGGTCGCGCTGGAAGCCAGCCAGCTGCTGCGGCACGGCTGAGACCGGGAGGCAGGCATGACGCTCTACACCACGGACTACTTGGAGTATTACCTGACCCTGGTGGCTTGGGTGGTCAACAACGGCATCTGGAGCATCCTCGTGGCCAGCGGCGTGTTCGCGCTGCCGTTCGTGGCCATCGTGATCCAGGAATGGCTCAAGGCCCGCAGCGAAGGTGCGGACGAGGGCAACAAGGGCGTGCTGTCGTCGATGCGCATCGAGAACCGGGTGTGGGTGGCGATCGTGGTCATCATGTTCGCCGGCATCCCGTTCATCCCGGTGGATCTCGCCACGATCAGGTTCGACACCACGCGCTCCGCGCAATGCCAGGTCAGTGTCCCGCTGCCCAACGACACGGGCTGGTCCAACGTCTACACGGCGCTCAACGACCAGAGCGCGCTGGTGCCGGTGTGGTGGTTCTTCATGCACGCGCTGTCGAAAGCCGTGACGGGCTCCGCGGTGGCGGCGATTCCCTGCGGCACGGACCTGCGTCAGATTCGCATGGATGTGGATGCCACGCGCATCGACGATCCGGTGCTGGCACAGGAGGTCGCCGACTTCACGCACGACTGCTACGGGCCGTCGCGCGCCAAGCTGTTCATGAACCGGCCGACGCTCTCCGACGAGCAAATGAACGACGTCACCTGGATCGGGTCGAGTTACTTCCTCGACACGCCCGGCTTCTATGACACCTATCGCGCCAAGACCCCACGCACGGCCTGGCCCTACGACGCGACCCGCGATGCAGGGTTGGCACAGGTGGACAGCGGCGGCGGCTATCCGTCCTGCCGGCAGTGGTGGGCCGATGGCGGCCAGGGACTGCGCAGCCGGCTGCTGGCACAGGTCGACCCGGACCTGCTGACCCGCATCGGGCGCTGGGTGGGCTTCCTGTCGCAGAGCGAGGTCAATGACTCGGTGATCCGCGCCGTGGTCTCACCGCGACAGCAGAAGATGAACCAGGGCGCCGTCTACACCGACTACGGTGGCCAGATCGACAAGACGCTGCCGAACGTTGTCACGCGCGGCGCAAGCGACCTGGGGTTGACCGTCGGCTCGCTGGCCTTCTTTCCCGCGATGGACGTGGTGCGCCAGGCGCTGCCGATGGTGCTGACGATGCTCAAGATGGCGCTCGTCATCTGCATCCCGCTGGTGCTGCTGATCGGCACCTACGACCTGAAGACGGTGGTGACGGTGAGCTGCGTCCAGTTCGCGCTGTTCTTCGTGGACTTCTGGTTCCAGCTCGCGCGCTGGATCGACAGCACGATCCTGGACGCGCTCTACGGCTGGGGGTTTGGCGCGGACAGGCCGCACACGAACTTCGATCCGTTGATCGGTTTGAACAACGCCTTTGGCGACATGCTCCTTAACTTCGTCATGGCGATGATGTTCATCGTGCTACCGGGTTTCTGGGTAGCTGCGCTCGCGTGGGTTGGTGTCCGCGTAGGCAACATTTCGCAGATGCTCTCAGCAGCCACCGATGGCGCCAAATCTGCGGGAGGCAAAGGCGCTGACCTTGCAATCAAAGCAGCGAAGGCGAAGTAGCGCCGAGAGTGGCGAGCTACTCGTCGTCCGCGCTGCCGCCGTCAATGCGTACCTCGCCCCGGTAGAGACCGTATCCGTCCAGGCCGTTTCGCCATTGAGGCTCGTCATCATCACTGCTTTCGTCGGCATCGACGTTGCGTACCATCCAGGCAGCGATCCCTGCAAAGGCCAGCAGCAGCGCCAGCCAGAACGCGGAGTAGAGCAGCACACCAAGCACGGCCAGCTTCACGATCCAGAGCACCGCCGTCGCCGCGCTCGCGGGCACCCCGCGCGTCACCAGCCAGCCGGCGACACGCTGCTCGCGGCGCAGGTATCCACGCCAGGCACGGCCAGCCCCCCGGCCCAACCGGTGGCTCCAGCGCCCGTTGTGCGTGTTGGTGGTCATGCTCATATGCCTCGGCTTCAGTGGTGCCTCACCTCGCGGAGTGGCCGGTCGTGGCCTGCCCTCCAGCATAGACCGCGATCAGGAGGGCGGGTTGCGGCTAGCAGAGTCGGGTTGGCTCGGGTCGCAGGTCGATTAGATTCTGCACGATAACTCAAACTCTATGCTACTTTCCATGCACGTTCTTGCAATGGCTCTAGTGACTGATTGGATTCCGTGCTATTTTTACAGCATGGATGGACATTCTAGGCATCAGGTAATCAAGCGGCTGCAGGCGGGACTCCCCCGCGGGGCGCCGTTCGACCTTGCCACCCTGAGCCAGTTCGGGGTGTCGCCCCAGCTCGCCGCCCACTATGCCGACGGCGGGTGGCTCGTGCGCTTGGCCCATGGCGTCTATGCCTTCCCGAACGATGAATTCGGGGTCTACGGTGCGCTGAAGTTCCTGCAACAGCGCGTGCCCGGCCTGCACGTCGGCGGCAAGAGCGCCCTGGCCCTGCAGGGTGTGCGGCACAACCTGGGCAGCCGGGAGGCGCTGGTGCTGTGGGGCGACGGTCGCTTTGCGTTGCCGGTCTGGTTCACTTCGCGCTTTCCGGCCCGCTACGTCCACGCCCGCCTGTTCGACTGGCCGGACACGGCGCTGGCCGGCAAGACCCTGACCACGCCGCCTGGCCTGCCCGAGGATCTGCGGGTGGCAGCCCCCGAACGTGCCGTGCTGGAGCTGCTGTACGAAGCCGGCGTCAAGCAGAGCCTCGAAGAGGCCCGCAACCTCTTCGATGGACTGCGTTCCCCCCGCAAGGACTTGCTCGGGCAACTGCTGTCCTGCTGCGCCAGCGTGAAGGCCGTGCGCCTGTTCCTGACCTGGGCGCGCGAGACCAGCCTCGTGGATGTCGATGCCCTGCTGGAGCAGTACCCGGTTCGCACCGGCAGCAACACGCGCTGGATGAGCCGGCTCGATGACGGCACCTTGCTGAGCCTGAGACCTCATGGATAAGACCTACGCGGACACCGTTCGCCTGCTGCTGGCCGTCGCGCCCGACGTGTTCGCCAACGACATCTTCGCCATGAAGGGCGGCACGGCCATCAACCTCTTCGTGCGGGACATGCCGCGCCTTTCGGTGGACATCGACGTGGTGTACCTCCCGTGGCAGACGCCGCGCGACGAAGCGCTGCAAGCCATCAACCAGGAGCTGGCCGCCATCGCCGCGCGCCTTGCACCGCTGGGCGTGCAAACACGCCTGGTTCGCGCCAAGGACCTGGGGGACACCAAGCTGATCGTCGAGAACGACGCCAGCCAGGTGAAGATCGAGGTCAACGTCGTGTTCCGAGGCAGCGTGCTGCCCGTCGAGCGGCGGCCGCTGAGCGCAAAGACCAGCGATCTGTTCGGCGTCGAGTTCGAGCTGCCGGTTCTGGCACCGGACGAGCTGTACGCCAGCAAGCTGGTGGCCGCGCTGGATCGGCAGCACCCCCGCGACCTGTTCGACGTGTGGCAGCTCTACGAATCGGGCGACATCAGCGACGGCATGGTCGAGTGCTTCGTGATCTATCTGGCGGGCCACAACCGGCCGCCCCACGAAGTGCTGTTCGGTAACGACAAGGACATCGCCGGCGAGTACGAGCGGGCCTTTGTCGGCATGACCGACGTGGGCTGCTCCCTGGAAACACTGCTCGACGCTCGCGCCAGGGTGCGGCGCGAGCTGCCACAGCGACTGAGCACCGCGCACAAGCAGTTTCTGAGCGGGCTGGCGCGCGCAGAACCGGACTGGTCGCTGGTGCAATGCCAGCACGCCGCGCAACTGCCGGCACTGCGCTGGAAGCTCGCCAATCTCGAAACCTTCCGCAAGCGCCGTCCCGACGACTTCGCAGCGCAATCCGCCGCCCTCGACACCGGCTTGGGCCAGAGCTGACGAACATCCCGCAGCGCCCCACTTGCCGGGATTGCCCCATGCCGCATTCATCATGGCATCCACGAAGCAGCGGCCCTATACCCAAAGGCTTCCGACAAAGGCCAAAGGGCTGGGAAGGGGCAAAGGAAGGGCGCCAAGGGGAAAGGCCCTATCCTGAAAAGGCCAAAAGGCGCCCGAGCAGCCCGTCATCCGGGGTTCGCCATGCTCTCGCTGTTCCAGCGCAAAAGGGTGCCACCCGCCGCCGGCACACCGCCCACCTCCGCCATCGAAACTCCGAAAGGGTCGATGCGGCCGGAGTCGGCCGCATCGCTGCTGGCCACGCCGCGTCGGCAGAAACTGCTGGAACACATCTGGCAGCGCACATCGCTCTCGCGCCGGCAGTTCGCCACGCTCTACCTCGCCCCACTGGAGCGCTACGCCGAGTTGGTCCAGCAGTTCCCGGCCTCCGAGAACCACCACCACGCCTATCCGGGCGGCATGCTGGACCACGGCCTGGAGATCGTCGCCTATGCGCTGAAACTGCGGCAGTCATACCTGCTGCCTGCGGGCGTCACGCCGGAGGCACAGGCGGCCCAGGCCGAAGCCTGGACTGCAGGCACGGCCTACGCGGCCCTGCTGCACGACATCGGCAAGATTGCGGTCGATCTGCACGTCGAGCATGCCGACGGCAGCGTCTGGCATCCCTGGCACGGCCCACTGCGAAAGCCCTACCGCTTCCGTTACCGAAAGGAGCGCGAGTACCGCCTGCACAGCGCCGCCACCGGGCTGCTCTACGTGCGCCTTCTCGATCGGGACATCTTCGACTGGCTCAGCGGCTATCCCGACCTCTGGGCCGCGCTGCTGTACGTGCTGGCCGGCCAGTACGAGCACGCCGGCACGCTCGGCGAGCTGGTCGTGCAGGCTGACCAGGCATCGGTCGCCCAGGAACTCGGCGGCGATCCCAGCAAGGCGCTGGTGGCGCCCAAGCATGCGCTGCAACGCAAATTGCTCGACGGCTTGCGCTACCTGCTCAAGGAAGCGTTCAAGCTGAACCAGGCCGGCCCGGCGGACGGTTGGCTGACCCAGGACGCCTTGTGGCTGGTGAGCAAGACCGTCTCCGACAAGCTGCGCGCACATCTGCTGTCGCAAGGCATCGACGGCATTCCGGCGAGCAATACGGCGGTGTTCAACGTGCTGCAGGATCACGGCATCGTGCAACCAACGCCGGATGGCAAGGCGATCTGGAAGGCTACTGTCACCAGCGACGCCGGCTGGTCGCACGCCTTCACCTTCCTGAAACTCTCGCCGGCGATGATCTGGGATGCGGCCGACCGGCCGGCGCCGTTCGCAGGCCGTGTGCAGATCGAAGAGGAACAGGCGGAGCCGACGCCGCCGGCGGTGGCCGATGGGCCGCGCGCGGAAGGCATCGAGGCTGCATCCGCGAGCACGGCGCCGATCGCATCCGCAGCCATGGACACCGGCGTGGCCGCGCTGCTCGACCTGCTGGGCGACTCCGCTCCACCCACGGCACCGGAGATCCCGAGTTCCCCTGTTGCCGAGCCCGAGCCGGCCCCTTCGACCGTGCCCCCGCCGCAGATGAGCCTCGCGCCTTCCCAGGATCGCACGGAGCCCTCCGGGGCGCACTTCATGGCCTGGCTGCGTCAGAGCGTCCAGACGCGCAAGCTCATCATCAACGACGCCAAGGCCCTGGTGCATACCGTCGCCGGTACGACCTATCTCGTCAGCCCCGGCGTGTTCCAGCGCTACGCGCAGGAGTACCTTCAAGTCGCCGCGCTAGCCAAGCAGGAGAAGCTGGAGGGGTGGCAGTGGGTGCAGAAACGCTTCGAGAAGCTGGGACAGCACCGCAAGCAGCCGAGCGGGCTGAACATCTGGACCTGCGAAGTCACGGGGCCGCGCAAGTCGCGCCGGCTGCACGGCTACCTGCTCGCCAGCCCGGATGCGCTGTTCCAGGAGACGCCGCCAGACAACCCATACCTGCGGCTCGTCAACGAGGCCGCAAAGCGCGAAGATTCAGCCCTTGGGGGCAAGGACGACGATCAGGCGTAGGCATGCGGCCGCTGTGCGGGCCGGCTTCAATCCGCGGATGGGGCCGACTCTGCCAGCTTGGCTTCGGTCAGAGTCATCAAGTGGGCGGAACTGCATTTCAGCGCACGGGCAATCTTGAGGATGAGAGGGAGCGTGGGGACATGCTCGCCGCGCTCGATCTTGCCCATGTGCGACCGTTCGATGCCGGCCATGTGGGCCAGCGTTTCCTGAGCGATGCCCTGGTTGGTTCTTTCTTCCCGCACGGCAGCCCCAAACGCGATGGCTGGTTCCGCTTCGTAGGTAGTGGTGCCGGTGGGGCGGCCCCTTTGGATCGAACGCTTTGGCATTGCCAAGAGCGTCGAACACGGTCACGATTTAAACCACGTTAAACTTAACTCATCCAACGGCTTCGAGATCAGTTGCCACGAGTTCACCGCCTGGGGGAGCTGGACGTGGAATCGAGTGACATCACCGCCGAAATTCGCATGGCCGTCCTCGGCGAATGGGTGCCTCCCCAGCTCGCCGACGTGCTCGCCCTGCAGCGTGCCGAAGAGCCGGAGACTCATGCCGTCCTGGCCGGCTGGACAGATCCCGGTCGAGGCGCGGAGCTGCCGGACGACGGCTTCGACTTCGCCTTGTCTGCGGTTTCCCGGCAGTGGCCTGGCTGGGTATGCGAACCGCTGTGGCATGACACGCTGGCGGTCGCCGTGGCCAAGCGCTCCCACCTGCTGGCCTACCGTGAAGTGCCGTGCGGTGAAGTGCTCAAGCAGCCCTTGATCTGCTCGCAGTCCACGGCCGATGAACCATGGCGCATGACCGTGCAGCGTGTGTTCGAGAACGCGCTGCAGGAGCGAGAGCAAGCGGTGGAGACATTCGATGTGGCGATGACGTTGGTTGCCGCCGGGTACGGGATCGCCATTGCGCCTGCCGCGAGACTGGCGAGCTACCTACGCCGAGGCGTCGCCGTGCGGCCGCTGGCCGGCGCACCAACGATCGTGATGGCTTACCTGCTCCGCCGCGATGCTTCCTTGTCGGACACCCAGGCAAGATTCGCCCGCCGCGCGCGCTTGGTGTCCTGACAGACGCGCGGGGATCGCGGTTCCGCCACGATCCCGCATTCCTGCTGCTAGGCGACTCCGACTCGCAGCGGGGTCCATTCGCTTTCCTTCACGGCTGTGCTCACTGCCATGACGAGCTTGTCGAGATTGCTGGCCGTCACGCCCTCCAGTGCCGAACGCCCCCGCAGCATCGAGCGCGGTTGCAGCAGTGCATGGTAGAGCTGCCAAGGGTCCGCACCCCTGGTCAGCTTGAGGACGGACTGGATCAGCTCGTGCTTGAGTGGGTCGAGGTGCCAGTCCGGCACGCGCTGGCCGCGGTTGCCCACGTTCAACGCCAGCAAGTTGCCCGCCTTGATCTCGTAGCTGATCCACCTGCGGGACTTGCCCGCCATCTTGGCAAACGCCGCGACGGGAAGGTTGTGCGGCGCTTCGAAGACATCGAACAGTTCCATCCTCTCGCGCTGAATGTCCGAAGGCACCAGCGGCGCGGCCGATCGAGGGGGCGGAACCGCCGGCAGCCGATGTGTGGCGGCAGAAACCAACGGCATGGCGTCACCCGGCTTCGTCACCAGCAGGATTGGCGAAGCGGCAACCGGCGTGGAAGGTGCGCTTGCGGTTTGCTCATTCGGGAACGCGGGTACGCCTTCCAGATGCACGGTGAGCGGCATGCTGGCCGCCTCGACCTGGTTCTGCTCGAAGAGGTCGAGCCGATCGGCCCAGTCCTGCATCATGCGGCGACGCTGCTCCACGTACTCGGCATGGTTGTAGGTCGCGCTGACCTTGTTGGGATCGACATGCGAGAGCTGTGCATCCACCCAGACCTTCGGGTAGCCGATCTCGTTGAGCGCAGTGGACATCGTGCCGCGGATGCCGTGTCCGGTCAGGCGTTCCTGATAGCCCATGCGCTTGAGCGCACCATTGAGCGTGTTCTCGCTGATGCGCTTCTTCAAGTCGCTGTCGTGCCGGAACAGGTGGCGCTGGGCCGGCTTGAACTCATCCAGCAGGTGCCGGACGATCTCCATGGCCTGAATCGACAGCGGCACGATGTAGGGCGGGATGTCCTTCGCCTGCTGCCGCTTCTTGCGCATATCCAACTGGAGTTGCTTCACGACGTCGGGCGGGATGATCCACAACCCACGGTCCAGATCGAATTGATCCGGCGTCGCCTGTCGCAGCTCTCCGGTTCGCACGCCGGTCAGCAGCAATAGCCGCAGCCCGAGCTGGGTCTGCCGCCTGCCGCGATAGCTGCGCAGCCGCTGCAACAGCTTCGGCAGCTCGGCCATGCGCAGGAACGGGTTGTGGTTGACGGGTGGCAGCGGCAGCGCCACCACATCGAGATCGGAGGCAGGGTTCTGCTCCAGGCCCGGCACGATCACCAGCGCGTAGCGGAACAGTTGGTTGAACCACGTCCTGACTTTCTCGGCGACGGAGAGCGCCCTGCGCTTCTCGATCTTGGCGATCACCTCCAAGAGGTCGGGACGCTTGATCTCATAGACCGACCGCTTGCCCAAGGCGGGCAGCACATCCTTGTCGAAGATGCGCGGAAGTATCGAGAGGGTCGTCTGCCGGCCTTCCTTGAGGCTGAGCCCGCGATGCTTGAGCCACTTGCGATACACCGCCTCGAAGGTGTTTTCGTCGGCGAGCCGGACAGCGGTGCGCTTCTGCTTGCGGTGAACGCGAGGATTGGTGCCTTTGGCCAGCAGGGCGCGCGCTTCGTCGCGCAGGCTGCGGGCCTCGCGAAGCGTCACCTCCGGGTAGGTGCCGAGCGACATCCGCTTCTGCTTGCCCGCCCAGTAGTAGCGGAAGTGCCAAGTCCTGCCCCCTGCAGCCGTGACGGCCAGGGAGAGGCCATCCAAGTCAGGGAGGGTGTATGCCTTGCCAGTTGCCTTGGCCTGTCGAACGGCCAGGTCTGAGAGTGCCATGCTCTTGCTCCTGAACATGAGTCAGGAACCAGATGCTGGTCACGTCGACCTCGCCCCTCCATCAACAATCCGGAATCAGCCGCGCCCGCAAAAATGGACTTGTTTGTGGACTTAAAAGTCCCGGCTGTAGATGGATCGCAGTGGACCGCGGCAGAACGTCAAAGAGAGGAAAAGTCCTTGTGTGGCAACGACTTGCAGACTCTCTTGGACTTCTGCGGAAGTCCGCAGAATGATGCAGTGGAGCGGGCGATGGGAATCGAACCCACGGCATCAGCTTGGGAAGCTGAGGTATTACCATTATACGACGCCCGCTCGGGAGCCCAGGATTGTACGCATCGGCGCGGGCGAGGGCAACGGGGGGCGTGGTAAACTCGCGCCCATGACGACCCACACCACGACTTCCCTGCTGTCCCTCAAGATCAATGGCGAGGCCCGTTCGCTGGCGGCGCCGGCCACGGTGGCTGCGCTCCTCGACGAGATGGGGCTTACCGGCAAGCGGCTGGCGGTGGAGCGGAACGGCGAGATCGTGCCCAAGGGCCTGCACGGCAGCACCCAGCTTGCCGATGGCGATGCGCTCGAGATCGTCGTGGCGGTGGGTGGCGGTTGAGGCCGAGGGCCGAGGGCCGCTTTCTGGCGGGCTGTCCGGTCCGTTCCTGTTGTTTCCCGATCTGATTTGATGAGGCTGGCGCTTCGATGGACGATTTGCTGACGATTGCAGGCAAGAGCTATTCCTCCCGGCTGCTGGTGGGCACCGGCAAGTACAAGGATTTCGCGCAGACCCGCGAGGCCGTGGATGCGAGCGGGGCGCAGATCGTCACCGTGGCGATCCGCCGCACCAACATCGGGCAGGACCCGAACGCCCCGAGCCTGCTCGACGCGCTGCCCCCTTCGCGCTTCACCTACCTGCCCAACACGGCCGGCTGTTACACCGCCGACGACGCGGTGCGCACCCTGCGCCTCGCCCGCGAGCTGCTGGACGACCACCGGCTGGTGAAGCTTGAGGTGCTGGGCGATCCGCACACCCTCTACCCGAACATGCCCGAGACCCTCAAGGCCGCCGAGGTGCTGGTGAAGGAGGGCTTCGAGGTGATGGTTTACTGTTCCGACGATCCCATCCAGGCCAGGATGCTGGAAGACATCGGCTGCGTGGCGATCATGCCGCTCGCCTCCCTGATCGGCTCCGGCATGGGCGTGCTCAACCCCTGGAACGTGCAGCTGGTGCGCGACGCCGTGAAGGTGCCGGTGCTGCTGGACGCGGGCGTGGGCACCGCGTCGGACGCCGCCATTGCCATGGAACTGGGCTGCGACGGCGTGCTGATGAACACCGCCATCGCCCTGGCGAACGATCCGGTGAAGATGGCCGGCGCCATGAAGAAGGGCGTCGAGGCGGGCCGCGAGGCTTTCCTCGCCGGCCGCATGCCCCGCAAGTACTACACCGCCAGCCCAAGCTCGCCCACCACCGGGATGATCGGCAGCTGACGCGGGAGCGCGATTGATCGACGGCGCGCTGCGGCGCGCCGTTTTCCTTGAATCAACCTGTAGGTCGGACTTCAGTCCGACAAAGCACGTTGCCCCTGTCTGTAAATGTCGGACTCGAGTCGGGCCTGCAGCCGGATGCAGCCGTTTGTCGGACTGAAGTCCGACCTACAGGGATCACCACAAGCCTTGACCGCCATGAGCGACGAAAAGCAAGCCATCCAGTCCGACGACGAGCCGCAGGGCGGCAGCCGTCTCACGTCCCAGTCGATCCGCAGCTTCGTGCTGCGCCAGGGCCGCATGTCCGACGCCCAGCATCGCTTCCTCGACGAGATGATGCCCAAGGTGGGCGTGCAGTACCGTCCCGAGCCCATCGACCTGGCCGACGTCTTCGGCCGCAAGGCGCCGCAGATCGTCGAGATCGGCTTCGGCATGGGCCAATCCACCGCAGTGATCGCTCAGGCTCGGCCGGGGGACGACTTCCTCGGCATCGAGGTGCACGCGCCCGGCGTGGGCAGCCTGTGCAAGCTGATCGACGAGGGCGGCATCACCAACCTGCGCATCGTCCAGCACGACGCGGTCGAGGTGCTGCGCGACATGATCCCCGAGGGCTCGCTGGCCGGCGTGCACATCTACTTCCCCGATCCGTGGCCCAAGAAGCGCCACCACAAGCGCCGGCTGGTGCAGGGGCCCTTCGTCAAGCTGATCGCCAGCCGCCTCGCCCCCGGCGGCTACCTGCACTGCGCGACCGACTGGGAGGAGTACGCCCAGCAGATGCTCGAGGTGCTTTCGGCCGAGCCGCTCCTCGCCAACACCGCCGAGGGCTACGCGCCCAAGCCGGATTACCGCCCGCTCACCAAGTTCGAGAATCGCGGCATCAAGCTCGGCCACGGCGTGTGGGATCTGGTCTTCAAGCGGGTGTGACGATGGCCCTCAAGCGACTGCCGGCCGGCGCGTGGCTGCTGGGGATTCCGGGCCTTGCCTGCCTGATCGCCGGGCTGTTGCTGCTGGCGGGCTTTGGCGAGGGGCTGCACCCGCTGCTGCAGGAATCCGGCGCTGGGCTGGTGCTGGTGGTCTCCGGCGTGGCGCTGGTGGGCAGCGCGGCGTTTCCGCTGGTGCTGGCCGAGTTGGCGGCCAAGGACGGCCAGGACGGCTGAGGCCGCCCTGCGGGTCGCTTAGTAGAGCTTCGGCTCGCCCGGCGGGCGGGTCTTGAAGCGCCGATGCACCCAGTAGTACTGGGCCGGCATGGTGCGGACGTGGTCCTCGATGCAGGCGTTCATCCGGCGCACGTCGGCTTCCACATCGGCGGTGGGGAAGTCGCTCCACGGCTCGCCCAGCTCCACCACGTAACCCTGGCCGCCCGGCAGCATGCGGGTGATGCAGGGCATCACCACCGCGCCGCCCAGTTTGGCAAGGCGCGGCAGGGCCGACAGGGTGGCTGCCGGCACGCCAAAGAACGGCACGAAGATGGATTCGTGCGGGCCGTTGTCCATGTCCGGCAGGTAGTAGAACGGCCGGATCTCCTTCATCGCCTTGATCGACGCCCGCACGCTCTCGTCGCGGCGCAGCAGTTGCTGGCTGCCGAAGCGGCTTCGGCCGTGGTACAGCCAGCGGTCGATCACCGGGTCTTTCTGGCGGGCGTAGATGCTCACGCAGTCGAAGGATATCGCCATCCGCGTGCCGCCCAGGTCCAGCCCCAGGAAATGGGGCGTGAGCAGGATCACCGGCTGACGGGCGTCCACCAGGGCTTTCAGGCGCTCCTCGCCATCGATGCGCACCAGCCGGCGCAGGCGGGCTTCCGGGGCGAACCAGGCCAGCCCGCGCTCGATCATGCTGCGCCCGGCCAGCGCGAAGTGTTCCTTCGCCAGGGCCTTGCGTTCGGCTTCGGAAAGCGCGGGAAAGCACAGCCGCAGGTTGGTGAGGGTGACCTTGCGGCGGGCCGGGATCACCCAGTAGAGCAGCTTGCCCAGGCCGCGGCCGATGGGGGCCTGGACCGACAGCGGCAGCCAGTGGATCAGCCACAGCAGGGCGACGAGGATTCGACTCATGGTTGGTTTTGAGCAGGCGTGGTCGTGGGGGCCGGCGCGCCGTCTTTCGGGCGCTTGTAGCGGTTGTAGCCCCACAGGTATTGGGCGGGATTCTCGCGGATCTGGGCTTCCATCTCGCGATTGATGGCGGCGGCGCGGGTTTCGGTGTCGCCTTCGAGGGGCACGAGCGGCGGGCGCAGGCGCAGGTGGAAGCCCTCGCCGCCGGGCAGGCGCTCGGCCCAGGCGAAGATCGTCGACACGCCGGCCACTTCCGACATCCGCGCGGCCAGCGTCATGGTGTAGGCCGGGCGGCCGAAGAAGGGCAGCCAGACGCCTTCGCCGGCACCGGGCACCTGGTCGGGCAGCATGCCCACGGCTTCGCGGGCGCGCAGGGCCTTGATCAGCCGGCGCACCCCGCCCACGTCGGCCGGCGCCAGGTGCATGTTGCCGCGGCTCCGACCGGCGTTGATGACCGGCTGCAGCACGGCCTTCTTTGGCGCCCGGTAGAGCACGGTGATCGGCCGGTGGGTCGAGAAATACTGGGCGGTGATCTCGAAACAGCCCAGGTGCGGGGTGATGAACAGGATGCCGCCACCGCGGGCTTCGGCGGCCTCGACGTGCTCCCAGCCGCTCACGCGGACGACCTTGGCGACGAGCTCGTCCTGGGGGCGCAGCAGCATCCACGGCAACTCCAGCGCCTGCTTGCCGGTTTCGCCCACGGCGCGGCGCCACACCCGGTCGGCTTCGGCCTTGCCCAGGGCGTGTTCGAGGTTGGCGCGCAGGCGGCGACGGTAGCTGGGCGACAGGGCGTAGGTCAGCCAGCCGGCGAAAACGCCCAGTTTTTGCAGCGCGCCCAGGGGCAGGCTGGCGAGGAAGGAGAAGATCAGCGACGCCATCGGCAGTGCGGGACGGGAGTGTAGGGAATCGGCTTAATTGACGGCCGGGGGCGCAAAGTTATAATTGTGATTCCGCCGAGTTAATCCGACAACTTGCAGGGCGGAGGAGGAGCACGGCAACGCCGTGTCCCGGGCCAAAAAAATACTGCTAAAGCGTCGCCGCTCAGACGAATCCCCAGAGACGGCAACGGCGCCAGTACTGGGGATTTTGTTTTTTAGGAGTGCCTCATGGCCAAAGAATACCTGTTTACCTCGGAATCCGTCTCCGAAGGCCACCCGGACAAGGTTGCCGACCAGATCTCCGACGCCGTCCTCGACGCCATCCTGGCCCAGGACCCGCGCGGCCGCGTGGCTTGCGAGACGCTGGTGTCCACCGGCCTCGTCGTGATCTCCGGCGAGATCACCACCAAGGCCGACATCAACTACATGGACATCGCCCGCGAGACGGTCAAGCGCATCGGCTACGACGATTCCGACATCGGCTTCGACTACAAGAGCTGCGCGGTGCTCACCGCGATCAACCGCCAGTCTTCCGACATCGCCCAGGGCGTGAATGAAGGCGAAGGCCTCGACCTCGACCAGGGCGCCGGCGACCAGGGCCTGATGTTCGGCTACGCGTGCAACGAGACGCCCAGCCTGATGCCCTTCCCGATCTACTACGCCCACCGCATCATGCAGCGCCAGGCCGAAGTGCGTAAGGACGGCCGCCTGCCGTGGCTGCGCCCGGACGCCAAGAGCCAGCTCACCGTGCGCTACGTGGACGGCAAGCCGGTGGCGATCGACACCGTGGTGGTGTCCACCCAGCACCACCCGGACATCGCCCACACCGCGCTCTCCGAGGCGGTGATCGAGGAAGTCATCAAGCCGGTGCTGCCGAAGGACATGCTCACCGCCGACACCCGCTACCTCATCAACCCCACCGGCCGGTTCGTGATCGGTGGCCCGAACGGCGACTGCGGCCTGACCGGCCGCAAGATCATCGTCGACACCTACGGCGGCGCGGCCCACCATGGTGGCGGCGCGTTCTCGGGCAAGGATCCGTCCAAGGTCGACCGTTCCGCCGCCTACGCCGGCCGCTACGTGGCGAAGAACATCGTCGCCGCCGGCCTGGCCGACCGCTGCGAGGTGCAGGTGGCCTACGCCATCGGCGTGGCCCAGCCGGTGAGCCTGATGGTCGAGACCTTCGGCACCGGCAAGGTGTCGGACGAGAAGATCGTCGAGCTGGTGCGTCGCCACTTCGACCTGCGCCCGAAGGGCATCATCGCCAGCCTCAACCTGCTGCGCCCGATCTACTCGCGCACTGCCGCCTACGGCCACTTCGGCCGCGACGAGGTGGATTTCACCTGGGAAACCACCGACAAGGCCGCCGCCTTGCGCGCCGACGCGGGGCTGTAAGCCGCGCCGGTTTCCGGTTCCAGCAACAAGGGCGACCCGCGGGTCGCCCTTGTTGTTTGCGGCGATGCCGCACTTACTTGTCGGTGCGGATCGGGCTGTATTCCGCCGGCACCCAGGCGTAGCCCTTGCCTTCGCTACGCACGTGGCCGATGCCCGGGAAGGGCAGGTGCATGCCCGAGACCAGCAGCTTCTCCTTGGCGGCCCAGGCGAAGAGCTTCTTGCGGGCGGCGACGGCGGCCTTCTTGTCGCTGTCGAACTCGATGGCGACTTCCGGATGGGCGAACTGCACCGCGTGGGCGTGCACCGCGTCACCAAGGATCAGCAGGCGCTGGCCGCCGGATTCGACGATGTAGCTGGTGTGGCCCGGCGTGTGGCCGTTGCTGGGCACGGCCTTGACGCTGCCGAAGTCGGCTTCGCCGGTGAAGGTCTTGTACTTGCCGAGGGCCTGGTAGGGCGCCACCGACTTGCGGGCGAGCTCGAAGAAGGGCTTGAAGTCTTTCGGCGCGGCGGCGGCGTTGGCCTCGGACAGCCAGAAGTCGCTCTCGGACTTGGCTACGTGGATCTCGGCGTTGGGGAACAGCGGCTTGCCGTCGGCGTCGAGGACACCGGCCACGTGGTCGGCGTGGAGGTGGGTGAGGAGCACCACATCCACCTTGTCCGGGCTGTAGCCGGCGGCGCGGAGCTGCTCGCCAATGAAGCCGAGGGTCGGGCCGAAGGCCTTGGCGGCGCCGGCATCCACGAGGATCAGCTTGCCGCCGGCGTTGATGAGGTAGGCGTTGACGGCGGTCTGGACTTTCTCGCCGGCGATGAACTGTCGGGCGAGCAGCTTCTGCACTTCGGCCTTGCTGGCGCCCAGCAGCAGGTTGGCGCCGAGATCCACGTAGCCGTCGTAGAGGGCGGTGACCTCAAGCGTGCCGAGGGCCATGCGGTAGTAGCCGGGCACCTGGGTTCCGATGGCCGGCGCTTCGGCCTGGGCGGGGGCAAAGGGAAGGAAGCTGGCGCCCACGGCAAAGGCCAGGGCGGTGAGACTGCGTCGGATCATGGGGCGTTCTCCTGTGGGGGAAGGACAGGAGAATACGACAATCGGCGGGGTTTTTGCTTTAAGGGGTGACGTGCACCGCCAGCCACACGGTGTCGGGCCCGGTGGCGGCGACCCGGTGCCGGCAGCCGGCGGGGATCAGCAGCCAGTCGCCGGGGGCGAGCGCCTCGCGGCGGCCGTCGTCGAATTCGAGCTCGGCCGAGCCCTGGGCAAGCATCACCCATTCGTCTTCGGCCTGGTCGTACCAGAAGCCGGGCGGGCTGGCGTGGCGGTGGGAGACGATGCGCTCGATGCGCACGTGGGGGCTGGAAAAGAGGGTGTCGAAGCGCTCGTCCGGGCCCGGTGGCGGGAGCGGAGAGAAGAGGTTGTCGCGGGACATGGGGAGAAAAAATGGGCGCCGGGATGGATCTCTGTGGGTATTGGGGGTGTTTTCTGTTTTTACCCCGGCGCGCCAAGTGCAGCTAGATCGCCTGACCTGCCCTCAGGAAGCAGTTTTGTCAGACGTCGAGCCATGCTACGGCAGCGCCGCGACGGCGCCAATTGTTTATTGCGATGCTCGGTATAGGCTGCGGCTATTTATCGCAGCCTGCAGCCTGTACCGGGCCGGGATTACGGCAGCACGCGGTCGATGCGTAGCCGGATGCCGCTGGCGCCGGCCTTCACCGGGGCCACTTCGCCGGACAGGTCGCCCGGCGCGGCAATGGCGTTGCCGCTCTTGGAAACGCGGGCTTCGATGCGCAGCTCGCCGGCGGAGGAGAGCTTGAAGTCGGGGCTCATGGCCATGCTGTCGTCGAGGGTGAAATCCACCGGCAGGTCGGCCACCTTGGCGCGGACCACCGCCAGGGGCATCCGCGGGCCCTGGGCGGCGCGGGCGAAGATGAACACCACGTCGTCCGGGCTGGCCTTGGCCTTGAGCTCCGGCGCCAGTTCGACCTTGCCGCTGACCTTGCTGGCTGGGGCGTCGGCCTTGGCTGCCTTGGCAGGCTTCTCGGCCGTGCGGGCGGGGGCGCCGGCGCCCATCAGGCTGCGGGCCTTCTCGATGCCGGCGGTGAGGTTCTGGGCGTCCTGGGAATCGGGCGGGACCATCGCCAGCAGCTTCTCCCAGTGCTTGATGGCGTCGGCGTAACGCTGGCGCGAATAGGCGTCGTAGCCGGCCAGCACCAGCGCCTGGGGGTTGTCGGGCTGGTCGGCAAGCACCTTCAGGAGCAGCTCGCGGCCCTTGCCTTCGATCTTGCCCTGATTGAGCTCGGCGGAGAGGTCGGCGAGCTCGAGCATCAGCTCGGGGTTGGTCTCCATCGCCGGGCCGGCTTTCTCGAAGGCCTTGGCGGCGTCGTCGAAGCGGCCCATCACCTTGTAGCTGCGGCCCAGCATCACCCAGCCTTCCAGGTTGTCGGGGTTCTGCTCGAGCTTGGCGGCGAGGGTGGCGACCATCTTCTCGACTTCGGCGGCGCTGGGCTCGGCGGCCTGTTGGGAGGCAGCCGGATCGAGGGCGGCGGGGTTGCCGAGGACGAAATACAGTGCGACAGCGGCCAGGGGCAGGCTGACGGCGAGGCCCAGCGCGGTGCGTGGCAGGCGACGCGGGGCCTCGGCCGGGGCGGCGGGGTCGCCGGCCACGTCTTCGAGGACGCGGCGTTCGATCTCGCTGCGGGCGCTGGCGTAGTCGGCCTGGGAGAGGGCGCCGCTGGCGAGATCCCGGTCGAGTTCGGCCAGCTGGTCGCGGTAGATGGCGGTGTTGATGGCCTGGCGGGAGGCGTGGGCGGCGGCCTTGTGGCGGAGCAGCGGCCAGCACAGCACGGCGAGGACAAGGGCGGTGAGCAGCCCGGCGGCGATCCAGAAGGCGGTCATGCGTCGTTCTTCGGGCGTTGGGAGGAGTCGGTGCCGAGGAGGGCCTCGGCGGCGGCGCGCTGGTCGGCGGTCAGGTCGGGGGCGTCAACCTTGCCGGCACGCCGGCGCAGGTAGGCGATGAGGCCGACGGCGCCACCGGCCAGCAGCGCGAAGGGGCCGAACCACAGGAGCCAGGTGGTGGGCTTGACCGGCGGGCGGTAGAGCACGAAGTCGCCGTAGCGGGCGACGAGGTAGTCGCGGATGTCGGCGTCGGACTTGCCCTGGTGGATGAGCTTGCGGACTTCCTCGCGCAGGTCGTTGGCGAGCTCGGCGCGGGAGGCGGCGAGGCTTTCGTTCTGGCAGACGAGGCAGCGGAGTTCTTCGGAGATGGTGACGAGCCGGGCCTCGACCACCGGGTCTTCGGCCATCGGCGTGGCGTCGGCGGCGTGGAGGTTGAGGCTGGCGGCGAGGAGCAGGCCGGCGATGGGGGCGAGCAGGCGGCGGGTCATGGCGGTCGTCATTCGGCGGCGAGCTGCTTGGCGAGCGGCAGGATCTTCTGGCTCAGGGCTTCGGGGGTGATCGGGCCGATCTGCTTGAAGCGGATCACGCCTTTTTTGTCGATCAGGTAGGTTTCGGGCACGCCATAAAC
This sequence comes from Zoogloea oryzae, assembly GCF_030161255.1. NCBI lineage: Bacteria > Pseudomonadati > Pseudomonadota > Betaproteobacteria > Rhodocyclales > Zoogloeaceae > Zoogloea > Zoogloea oryzae. The sequence continues at coordinate 14,912 of NZ_BSPX01000004.1, read as the reverse complement.
GCCATAGTCGATGCCGACCCGGCCGTCCATGTCGAGCACCGACAGCAGGTACGGGTTGCCGTGCTGGGCGAGCCAGGCGCCCGCGCGCTGGCGGGTGAGGGAGAGTTCCTGCTCCGGGGCGAGCTTCTTGGCGTCGAGGCCGCCGTCGCCGCGCACTTCCTTGTAGTTGAGGCCGACCACCGGCAACTGGCCGTCCTTGGCGAAGGCCACCAGCAGCGGGTGTTCGGCGCGGCACGACACACACCACGAGGCCCACACGTTGAGCAGCCACACCTGGCCGCGCATGTCGGTGGGGGAGAATTCCTTGGCCGGATCGGCCAGGGTGACGAGGCGGAATTCGGGCGCCGGCTTGCCGACCAGCGGCGAGGGCACCTCGTGGGGATCGCGGTTGAGGCCGACGGCGAGGAAGCCGACCAGCACCAGGAAGATGCCGAGGGGAATCAGGAAACGTTTCACGATGCGGCTCCGGGGGCGAGCTTGGTGGCGGCGCGGGCGGCCGACTTGAGGCGGTAGCGGCGGTCGCTGGCGGCGAAGATGCCGCCGAGGGCCATCAGCACGGCGCCGGCCCAGATCCAGCTGACGAAGGGTTTGTAATACACGCGCACGCTCCACGCGCCGTCGTCGCCTTCGAGGGGATCGCCCAGCGAGACGTAGATGTCGCGGGTGAGGCCCGGGTCGATGAAGGCTTCGGTCATCGGCATGGCGGAGGAGAGGTACTTGCGCTTCTCGGGGTGCAGCGGCATCACCAGCTGGCCGTCCTTGAGGAGCTCCAGGTTGCCGCGGGCGGCGGTGTAGTTGGGGCCGGGTGCGCCTTCGACGCCCAGGAAGCGGATCGTGTAGCTGCCCGCCGCGACGGTGTCGCCCGGGGCCATGCGCACGTCGCGCTCGGTTTCGTAGTGCTTGACCATCACGATGCCGACCACGGTGACCGCGATGCCCACGTGGGCCAGGTGCATGCCCCAGAACGACCGCGGCGGCATGCCGGACTTGGCCCGGGCGAGGATCTGCAGCACCGACGAGCCGACAATCCACACCGCCAGGCCGATGCCCAGCGCCACGCCGACGCTCCAGTGGCCGGCCGCGAAGGGCAGGCCGACACCGGCCACCACGGCCAGCGCGAAGGCGGCCCGCAGGGGGCGGACGATGTCGGTGAGATTGGCCTGCTTCCAGCGGGCCACCGGGCCGACTGCCATCAGGAACAGCACCGGCACCATCAGCGGCGCGAACACCGCGTTGAAATACGGGGGGCCGACCGACAGCTTGCCCAGGTTGAGGGCGTCGATCACCAGCGGGTAGAGCGTGCCCAGCAGCACCGCACCGGCGGCGCACAGGAGCAGCAGGTTGTTGATCAGCAGCATGGTCTCCCGCGACACCAGCGCGAAGGCGCCGCCGAGGCTGACCTTGGGCGCCCGCCAGGCAAACAGGGTGAGGGACGAGCCGACCACCACCGCCAGGAACAACAGGATGAACACCCCGCGCTTCGGGTCGGTGGCGAAGGCGTGCACCGAACTCAGCACGCCGGAGCGGACCAGGAAGGTGCCCAGCAGCGACAGGGAGAACGCGCCGATGGCCAGCAGCACCGTCCAGTTCTTGAAGCTGCCGCGCTTTTCGGTGACCGCCAGCGAGTGGATCAGCGCGGTGCCCACCAGCCAGGGCATGAAGGAGGCGTTCTCGACCGGATCCCAGAACCACCAGCCACCCCAGCCTAGCTCGTAGTAGGCCCAGATCGAGCCCAGGCCGATGCCTAGGGTGAGGAATACCCACGCGGCGGTGGTCCACGGCCGCGACCAGCGCGCCCAGGCGGCATCCAGCCGGCCCGACAGCAGCGCCGCGATGGCGAAGGCGAAGGCCACCGAGAAGCCCACGTAGCCCATGTAGAGCATCGGCGGGTGGAAGATCAGGCCCGGATCCTGGAGCAGCGGGTTCAGGTCACGGCCGTCGTCGGCGCCGGGCAAGAGGCGCTCGAAGGGGCTGGAGGTGGTGAGGATGAACAGGATGAAGCCGGCGGCGACGAGGCCAAGCACGCCCTCCACCCGCGCCACCATGTCGTCCGGCAGGCTGCGGGAGAAGGCCGCCACGGCCAGCGCCCACAGGGACAGCATCAGCACCCACAGCAGCAGCGAGCCCTCGTGGCCGCCCCACACGCCGGCGATGCGGTACTCGATCGGCAGGCGCGAGTTGGAGTGCTGGGCAACATACAGCACCGAGAAATCGTTGTTGATGAAGCTGGCGGTGAGGCAGCCGAAGGCCACCGCGATGAGCAGGAACAGGGTGGCCGACGCGGGCCGCGCCAGCTGCACCCACGCCGCCACGCCCCGCTGAGCGCCGACGAGGGGCAATGTTCCCTGCACGAGGGCCACCAGCAGGGCCAGGACGAGGGCAAAGGAGCCGATTTCGGGGATCATGGTTTTTCTGGTGAGGAGATGGGAGTAAGGGGCGAGGAGTAACGTGGTGATCCGGTGAGTCGGGAGCGCACAAGGCTGAAGGAAGGCCTCCTGACTCCTCTCTCCTCACTCCTCACGGTTCTTCTCACTGCTTTAAAGTTCGCGATGCCTCGTGGGCCTTGTCCACTGCTGCCTGGGCTTCGGGCGGCATGTAGTTCTCGTCGTGCTTGGCGAGCACTTCGGTGGCGGTGAACTGGCCATCCGGCCCCAGGCTGCCCTGGGCGACCACGCCTTTGCCCTCGGAGAATAGGTCCGGCAGGATGCCCTTGTAGGTGACCGGGATTTCCTTGGCGGTGTCGGTGACCACGAAGCGGGCGGTGATGTCGGTGCGCTGGAGGCTGCCTTCCTTCACCAGCCCGCCGACGCGGAAGGCCCGGCCCTTGGGCGCTTCGCCGCTGGCCACCTGGGTGGGCGTGAAGAAGAACACCAGATTGCTCTGGAAGGCGTTGAGCACGAGGGCGGCCGCGATGCCGAGGGCGGCGAGGCCGCCGATGATGATGGCGAAGCGTTTCTGGCGTGGTTTCATGGTTGCTTGAGTCTGCCGGCGATCGGGCGGATGGGTTTGATTCAGTGTTGGTCGTCGCGATCGGCCGTCAGTTCCCGACGCAGGATACGGCGGGTGTCGACAAGGCGTCTGCGGACGAGCACGACCTCGATCAGGAGGGCCGCGGCGGTCACGCCGAAACTGCCCCACACGTAGAGGCCGTAGCCTCCCATGGCAAAGAATTCGCTGGCGCTGCCCCAGTTCATCGCTGCATCTCCGGCAGTTCGGCCACCCAGGTGGTGTGGCGTTCGCGCTCCAGAATGATCGCCCGCACCCGGTAGAGCGCGATGGCGATGCTGTACATCCAGAAGGCCAGGGCCATCAGCAGCATGCCCCACAGCATGGTGGTGGCCATGGTGGGCGCCTTGGTGAGGGACACCGACGCGCCCTGGTGCAGGGTGTTCCACCACTTCACCGAGAAATAGATGATCGGCACATTGACCACGCCCACCAGCGCCACGATGGCTCCGGCCTTGTCGGCCCGGCGCGGGTCGTCGATGGCGGCGGTGAGGGCGATGTAGCCGATGTACAGGAAGAACAGGATTAACTCGGACGTGAGCCGCGCATCCCACACCCACCAGGCGCCCCACATGGGCTTGCCCCACAGGGCGCCGGTCCACAGGGACAGAAACGCGAACAGCGCGCCGGTGGGCGCCAGGGCCGAGCTCATCATGCCCGACAGGCGGGTGTTGAAGGTGATGCCGATGGCCGCCCAGAAGGCCATCACGCAGTAGATGAACATGGACATCCACGAGGCCGGCACGTGGATGAAGATGATCCGGTAGCCCTCGCCCTGCTGGAAATCGGTGGGGGCGACGAAGAAGCTGATCCACAGCCCGGCGGCGCAGAAGGCCGTGGCGAGGGCGGCGAACCACGGCCAGGCCTTGCCGGCGAGGGGGTAGAAGCTGGCCGGCGAGGCGAACTTGAACCAGTTGATGAAGCGCTGACTCATGGGGATGAATCCGAAAAAGGGTGTGGCGGCGCTATTCGAGGGCGATGCGCAGGGCGGCGGTGGCGGCCCACGGGGCGAAGAACACGCCGAGCGCCAAGAGGGCGCCCAGCAGCGACAGGTGTCCGCCCACGCCGAGCCCGGCCATGTCGGCCTCGACCGCGCCGGCGCCAAAGATCAGGGCCGGAATATACAGCGGTAGCACCAGCAGCGACAGCAGCACGCCGCCACCGCGCAGGCCCAGGGTGAGGGCCGCGCCGATCGCGCCGATGAGGGACAGGATCGGCGTGCCCAGCAGCAGCGACAGCATCAGGATGCCCAGCGAGCGGGCCGACAGATCGAACTGGATGCCCAGCACCGGCGCCAGCAGCACCAGCGGCAGCCCGGCGGTGAGCCAGTGGGCGAGGGTCTTGCCAGCCACCAGCAGGGCCAGCGGGGTGGGCGACAGGGCCATCTGCTCCAGGGTGCCGTCGGCGTGGTCGGCGGCGAACAGGCGGTTGAGGGACAGCATCGCCGCCAGCAGCGCGGCCACCCACAGCACGCCGGGCGCGATGCGGCGCAGCAGCGCGGTCTCGGGCCCGATGCCCAGCGGGAACAGGCTCACCACGATCATGAAGAAGAACAGCGCGGTGAACACCTCGCTCTTGCGGCGGGCGGCCAGCAGCAGGTCGCGGCGGACGATGGCGAAGAAAGCGCTCATGCGCCCAGCCTCAGGCTGGAGGGCGTGCCGCCCAGCTGCACCGCCTGGTGGCTGGTGAATAGCAGCATGCCGCCGCGGGTGAGGTGCTCGTCGAGGATCTCGCACAGCTGGCTGACGGCAGCCACGTCGAGGGCCACGAAGGGCTCGTCGAGGATCCACAGCCGGGCCTGGCTGCACAGCAGGCGGGCCAGCGCCACGCGGCGCTTCTGGCCCTGGGAGAGCACCCGGGTGGGCAGGTCTTCGCGGCCCTTCAGGCCGATCCGGCGCAGGGCGGTGAGGGCGGTGTGCTCATCCAGCGGACGGCCGGCCACGGCGGCGGCGGTCTGGAGGTTTTCGAGGGCGGAGAGGTCGTCCTTGATGGACGGGGCGTGGCCCAGGTAGAGCAGCCGGGCGTGGAACTCGTCGCGCACCTCGGCGACGGGCTGGCCTTCCCATTCGATGCGTCCGTCCGCAGCCGGCGCCAGCCCCGCGACGATGCGCAGCAGGCTGGTCTTGCCGGCTCCGTTGGGGCCTTCCACCTGCAGCCACTGGCCCGGGGCGACGGCGAAGTCCACAGCGGAAAACAGACGGCGGTCGCCGCGATCGCAGGCAAGACCGTGGGCAGTGAGCATCGGAGGGTTTGAGAGTCGGAGTCGGCGCATTCTGCCCGACCGACCCGGGCGGGTAAACCGGCTCGACCCTCCCTTTCCATGCCCGTTGGCTGGCTCAGGTGCGGAACTGGGCGGCGAGGGCCTGCAGCTTGCTGGCGAGGTGGCCGATCTGGCGGGCTTCGGTGGCCGACTGGCGGGCCATGTCGGCGTCCACTTCGGCGTTCTCGGCCACGGTTTCCATCTGATCGGCGATGTGGCGGGTGGTGGTGCTGCTCTCGGTGAGGGCCGCGCCGATCTGGTGCATGGCTTCGCCAGCCTGGACGACGGAGGTCTCGACCGAGGCCGCCACGTCACCGGCGTGCAGGGCGTCGCGGGCGCCGGCGGCAACCTGGCTGCTGCCGGCGGCCACGTCGCTGGCCACCGCGTCGCTCACCGACTGGATGCGCTGGATCACCGCGGCGATCTCCTGGGTTGAGGCGCCGGTGCGTTCGGCCAGCTTGCGCACCTCGTCGGCGACCACCGCGAAGCCGCGGCCCTGTTCGCCGGCCCGGGCTGCTTCGATGGCGGCGTTGAGGGCGAGGAGGTTGGTCTGGTCGGAGATCTCGCGGATAACCTTGACCACCCGGCTGATCTCGGCCGACATGTCGGCCAGTTCGCCGATACGGGATTCGGTGCTGGCCACCGCGCGGGCGGCGCTGCCGATGGTCTCGGCGGCGCCGCGGCTGATGGTGGCGCTGTCGCGGGTGGTGGTGATGGCGTGCTCGGCGGCGCCGAGGGCCTCGCGGGCGTTCTCGCTCATCGCGTCGCTGGCGACCGACAGCTCCTCGACCGCCGCGGCGATGGTGGAAATGGCGGACGACTGGGTGGTGGTGGCGTCGACGGTGGCCTCGCTGGCGCTGGCCAGCCGGGCGCTGGAGTCGGCCAGCTCGCGGGCGCTCTGCTGGATCAGGCTGATCGCCTCGTGGAGGCGGTTCTTGAGCATGGCCACGTGGGTGAGGATCTCGCCGATCTCGTCGCGGCTGCCCGGGCAGATGGGCAGGGACAGCCGCCCGCCGGCCACCGCGGAGACCATCTCGCGGGCGCGGGCGGCCTGGCGGGCGGTGCGGGCCAGCAGGCCGGCGCCGAGGATCAGGCCGAGCACCACGGCGCCCAGCCCAAGGCCCAGGCTGCGCCGGATGCCGGCGTCGGATGCTTCCTTCAGCTCGGCCAGCAGGTGCGGCGAGGCTTCGTCGAGGCGCTTGATCTCGGCCAGCAGGAGGTCACGCATCTCCCGCCATTTCGGTGTTTCCTCCTTGTTGAGCATCGCCGGGGCCTCTTCGCCCTGGCCGTTCCTGACGAGGCCGAACAGCCTTTCGTGGATCTGCCGCTGCTCCTGGCGCAGGGCCTGGATGCGCGCCGGCAGGCCGGAGGTGAAGGTCTGCTCGTCGAGGCTGCGCGCCTTGCCGGCCACACTTTCGAAGGCCTCGGCAGCCTTGGTGTAGTTGTCGTAGGCCTTGGGGTTGGCCGGGTCGAGCATGGCGTTGCGCAGGGCCTGACCCATCTGCAGGCCCTGGGCGTACATGCTGTAGAAGTCCACCCGGCGGGCGCCGTCGTGGGCGATGTGCGCCTGATAGCGGGCCTCGATCTGACGGGCCGAGCGCTGGCTGTCGGCCAGGGTGGCGGCGAGCAGGACCATCACGATCACCATCACCCCGAGCAGGCGGCGGCCGATGGGCATGTTGTCGATCCGCGCCATGCCCCGCTCGATGACGCCGGCCACGCCGGTGCGGCGCACCTTGCCCTCGTGGAGCCGGATCGACGGATCTCGGTGCATGCGCTGGTACAGCGCCTCGGCGGCGCGCACCTCGTCCACCGCGGGCTTGACCCGCACCGACATGAAGCCGCCGTCGGGCTTGGGCGTGATGGCGGCGCGAACCCAGTAGAAGTCGCCGTTCTTGCAGCGGTTCTTGACCAGCCCGGACCACGGCCGGCCGCGCTTGAGGGTGACCCACAGGTCGCGGAAGGCCTCGGCCGGCATGTCCGGATGGCGGACGATGTTGTGGGACTGGCCGATCAGTTCGTCACTGGAAAAGCCGCTGATCGCAACGAAGTCGTCGTTGACGAAGTTGATCCGGCCGGCATCGTCGGTGTGGGAAATGATGGCGATGTCGTCGCCGAAAGTCTGTTCCTTGCCGGTAACTGGCCCGTTGTTACGCATCTGATGAGTCTCCCCGTCGCCCTGGCGTGTGTCGCCTCGTTGACTGCTATTTCGGCGGGACGGAAGAAAACCTCAGCATGGATGTGGTTATTTTTTGTACAGGGGCGCAAGTGCGCTGCGGCCTTGTGCCGGCGGGCGGACAAAATGAAACGGCCCTCCGGTATGGGAGGGCCGTGGCGGGGAAGGGCGGGTTCAGTGCCGGGCGGCGCTGGCGAAGCCTTCGGGCATGACCGCTGCCGGTGGCACGGAGACTGCCGGGGCGTCGCGGCGGGCGCGCTGTTCGGCGTCCGCTTCACCGATCTCGAGGATCTCCATCACCTGCCTGGCCAGGCTGCGGCAGGCGTTGCCGAGGTTGGAGGGCAGGCTGTCGGGGATCTGTTTTTGCAGCAGCAGCTTGGAGGCGGACAGGCTGGCCACCGGGTTGAGCAGGCGGTCGCGGTAGTCACCGAGGAGCTGGGCCACGCTGCGGTCGGCGGCGTCCCGCTGCCAGGCGTTGGTCGGCCACTGGGACGGCAGGGCGTAGGCGTGGGGGAAGGTCTGCAGATCGCCGAGGGTGGTGCGCAGGTCTTCGTGGGAATCCCGGAAGGGCACGATCACGATGTCGGAGAGGCTGTCGAGCAGGCGATCCACCTCGGCCCGGTTGCCGCCGCCGTCGATCACGCCGACCCAGCCTTCCATGGTGCGCAGCTTGGTGACGATCTTCTGGAGCGCCTCGGGGGTGCGTCCGTCGGCGGTCACGTAGCGGCGGCCGTCGGGCGAGAGCGGTTCGCGGTGGGTGTCGGTGAGGACGCAGGCCGAACGCTGGCCGAGCAGGCCGAGGCCCTGGCACAGCATGTGGGACAGGGTCGTCTTGCCGGTGCCGCCCTTGTTGCCGATGACGCAGATGATGCGGGACATGGTGGAAATCCTCTCGCTGAACGCAAGGCGCGATGACGCCATTATTCCTTGCTTAACGGCACGGGCAACGATGGAATTAAGGGCGGATTTGGCCGCTTATCGCCGGCCAAATCCGTTTGACGCCAAGGGCTTGGGCGTCGGCTCGGGGCCGGCGGGGCGATAGCAGTAGAGCCGCGTGTGGCGGCTGTCGGGCACTTCGATCACCTGCTCCGGATCAACGCCCTCGACCGGGAAGCTGTTGCTCACCAGCAGCGCGCCGGGGCGCAGCTCGGCGCAGGCCTTGTTCCACACGGCGCTCATGGGCACCGGCGACAGGAAGGCATACACCAGATCGTAGTCGCCCCAGGGGATCTTGAAGAAGTCGCCCCGGGCCAGCGCGATGTTGTGCTGGTGGCGGGCCAGGATGCGCGACAGCAGATAGGGCGCCGGGGCCGATTCGACGCCCTCGCAGCGGCAGTCGGGGCGCAGCCGGGCCAGCGGGCGCAGCAGCGAGCCGGTGCCGCTGCCCAGATCGAGCACCGACGGCGGGCGATCCCGACGCAGCAGGCCGGCCACCGCCTCGGCGGTGCGCGGGTTGGAGAGGAACAGCGGCACCTGGGTGCGGAAGCTGCTCCAGTAGATCAGCGCAAACAGCACGAAGGCCGCCAGATACCAGCCCGGGGCGATCTGCAGCGCCAGGGCGCCGGCCACCACCGGCATGAAGCCCAGGTGGATCCAGCGCCACCAGCGGGCACTGCGCAGCAGCGTGGCGATGCCGGCGGCGGCGATGGCCTGCACCGTGACCACCGGCCACGCGCCCGGCGGCAGCAAGCCGGCCCGACCCGCGGCGTAGGCAACACCCACCCCGCCCAGCTGGGCCAGCAGGGCCTTGAGGGCGGGCGGCATGGCGAAAGGAGACAGACGGCGCATGGGACGCAGTGTAGCGTGTTGCCCTCGATGGGCGTAGGCGTGAACCAGACGGGATGCCGATGGTATGCTCTCGTCCCTTTTTCAGCGGAGCCGAATGTGCAGCCTGAGCATGCCCTCGCCATTGTCGGGCGAGCCCTGAACCGCGCGTCGTCGGCGCCGGGCAGCCTCCCCTCCAACCGGGATTTGCGCGCGGCAGCTGCTTGCCTGCTGACTGCGGTGCCCGAGCCGGCCCTGGCGGCCGAGCGGGTGCAGCTGGAGGCCGCCCTCGCGGCGCGCACCCTGCGGATCGATGCGGCCTTCGAGGCGAGCCTGGCGGCGCTGGCCGACCATCTGGGCGCCCAGGGCGTCGTGGCGCAGCCCGAGCCGGCCCCGTCGGGCTACCAGCCCAACGTGGTCTCCCGTGGTGTCCGGCTCGGCCGGACGGCGGCGGCGTTGTTCGTCCTGTTTTACGCGGTGCAGGGCTTGTTCGCCGACGATCTGGTCATCGAATTTCCGGTGCGGCAGCGCAGCACCCTCGGGGGCGCATTGCACCTGCACGGCGTGGTGGCATGGACGATGGCTGCCGCCATGCTGTGCGCCGTGGCGGTGCTCGTGAGTGCGGTGGTGGATCACTACGACAAGCGCGACAACGAAGCGGCCTACCGGCGCTTCGCGGCCCGGGGCTACGAGGCCGCGTGGACCCTCGGCATCGTTGCGATACTGATGCACTGCGCCACGCTGGTCCTCGTGCAGCTGCGGGGCTGAGCCCTCAGGCCACGTTTGCCGGCCGATGTCCGCCGGCGCGCCACCTTGCCAGCAGCGCCTCGCGCTTTTCCGCCGCCCGCTGCATCGCCGCGGCCTTGATGTGGCCGTAACCGCGGATCTCGTCCGGCAGGCGGGCGAGCTCGATGGCGATGGGCAGGCGCTCGGCGCTGAGTTCGCCGATGAGCTGGCCGATGTCGGTCTCGAACTGGGCGGTGAGGGCACGCTCGGCCTTGCGTTCGGCGTGGTAGCCGAAGACGTCGAAGGGCGTGCCGCGCAGGCGCCGCAGCTTCGCCAGCCAGCCAAACGCCGTCTTCATCCACGGGCCGAACTTCAGCTTATGGATGCGCCCCGAATCCGGGTCGGGCCGGGCCAGGAAGGTCGGCGCGAGGTGGAAGCTCACCGTGAAGTCGCCCTCGAAGCGCTCGCCAATCTGCTGCCAGAAGGCCGGGTCGGCGTAGAGCCGGGCGACTTCGTACTCGTCCTTGCAGGCCAGCAGCTTGAAGTAGTTGTCGGCCACCGCCTCGGTGAGGCGCTGGCTGCCCAGCCGGGCTTCGGCCTCGCGCACCCGGGCGACGAAATCGGTGTAGCGCCGGGCGTAGGCGGCGTCCTGGTAGTCGGTGAGGAAGGTGGCCCGGCGGGCGATGCGGGCGTCCAGGGTTTCGCTCGCCGAGGCCGGGCGGATCGGGATCACCGGCGCCGGGGTGAGGAGGCGCTCCACCGCGCCCTGATCCACCGCCGCGCGGCGGCCCCACAAAAACGCCTGACGGTTCATGTCGATGGCTGCGCCGTTCAGCACGATGGCCTTGTCGAGGCTGGCCTCGCTCACCGGCACCCAGCCCTTCTGCCAGGCAAAGCCGAGCAGGAACAGGTTGGTGGCGATGGCGTCGCCGAGCAGCGCGGTGGCCAGCGCGGTGGCGTCGAGGAAGGCGCAGCCCTCGCGGCCCACGGCCTCGGCGATGGCGGCCTGCATCTTGTCGAGGGGGAACTGCCAGTCCGGGTTGCGGGTGAATTCGGATGTGGGCGTCTCGGCGCAGTTCACCACGCCGTGGGTGGTGCCGACGGCCATCCGCGAGAGGGCGTCGGCGCTGGCGGTGACCACCACGTCGCCGCCGATCACCGCGTTGGCTTCGCCCACCGCGATGCGCACTGCGTGGAGCTGCGCCGGGTCGTCGGCGATGCGGATGTGGCTGAACACCGAGCCGCCCTTCTGGGCCAGGCCGGTCATGTCGAGCACCGTCACGCCCTTGCCGTCCAGGTGCGCGGCCATGCCGATCAGCGCGCCGATGGTGACCACGCCGGTGCCGCCCACGCCGGTGACGAGGATGCCCCACGGCTGGGTGGTGGTGGGCAGCCGCGGCGTCGGCAGGGCCGGCAGGTGGCTGGCATCCACCGCAGTGGCGCGGCCCTTTCGCACCCGTCCGCCTTCTATGGTCACGAAGCTCGGGCAGAAGCCGTTCATGCACGAGAAATCCTTGTTGCAGGCCGATTGGTCGATCTGCCGTTTGCGGCCGAACTCCGTCTCGACGGGCAGGATCGCCATGCAGTTGGATTCGCGCCCGCAGTCGCCGCAGCCTTCGCACACCGCCTCGTTGATGAACACGCGGGTCTGCGGGTCGGGATAGGTGCCGCGCTTCCTGCGGCGGCGCTTCTCGGCGGCGCAGGTCTGGTCGAACACCAGCGCGGAGACGCCGGGCAGGGTGCGCAGCTCGCGCTGGATCACCTCCAGCTCGTCCCGATGGCGGATCGACACCCCGTGGGGGATGTCGGCCACGTGCCACGGGCGGTCGGTGCCGTCGGTGACGAGCACGATGCTGCCCACGCCTTCGCCCTGCAGCTGGCGCAGCAGCTTGGGCACGGTGAGCTCGCCATCCACCGGCTGGCCGCCGGTCATGGCCACCGCGTCGTTGAAGAGGATCTTGTAGGTGATGCCGCTGGTGGGCTGGCGGCCGTGGGCCGGGCGGTTGAAGGCCGCCACCGACTGGCGGATCGCCAGGATGCCGGAGTGGAAATAGGTGCCATCGCCCAGGTTGGCGAAGATGTGCGGCTCGTCGGTGAAGGGCGCCTGGCCGACCCACGGCACGCCCTCGCCGCCCATGTGGGTGAAGGGGCCGGTGCGCCGGTCGGGCATGAAGCTGGCCATGTAGTGGCAGCCGATGCCGGCGGTGGCGCGGCTGCCTTCCGGCACCTTGGTGGAGCTGTTGTGGGGGCAGCCGGGGCAGAAGGTGGGCACCCGGTCGATGGCGAACACCCGGTGGGCGAGGGTGTTGTCCTTGGCCTGCAGGAAGGCCAGCCGGCTCTCGATGCGCTCGGACGTGAAGAAGCGCCCGATGCGCGCGGCGATCACCCGGGCGATCATCGCGGGGGAGAGCTCGCCCGCTGCCGGCAGCAGCCATTCGCCGTGATCGACGGTGATGCGCCCGTCCGGCCCCGGCGTGGCGAGCATCGCCCATTCGCCTTTCTCGTCGAACTTGCCCACCACACGGGGGCGCACGTCCTCGCGCCAGTTGTAGAGCTCTTCCTTGAGCTGGTATTCGAGCAACTGGCGTTTCTCTTCCACCACCAGAATCTCGTCCAGCCCCTCGGCAAAGCGGCGCACGCCCTCGGCCTCCAGCGGCCACACCATGCCCACCTTGTAGAGCCGGATGCCGATCTCGGCGGCGAGCTGCTCGTCGATGCCCAGGTCGTCGAAAGCCTGGCGCACGTCCAGGTAGCTCTTGCCCGAGGTGATGATGCCCAGCCGCGGCGCGGGCGAGTCGATCACCACCCGGTTGAGCCGGTTGGCGCGGCAGTAGGCCAGCGCGGCGTATAGCTTGAAGTGCAGCAGGCGGCGCTCCTGCACCAGCGGCGGATCGGGCCAGCGCAGGTTGAGGCCGTCCGGCGGCAGCGCAAAGTCGGTGGGCGTGACGGTGACCACCCGCTGCGGGTCCACATCCACCGAGGCGGAGGTTTCGACCGTGTCGGCCAGCGCCTTGAAGGCCACCCAGCAGCCCGAATAGCGCGACAGCGCCCAGCCATGCACGCCGTAATCCAGGTATTCCTGAACGCCTGCCGGGGCCAGCACCGGCATCATCATCGACTTGAAGAAGTGGTCGGTTTGATGGGGCAGGGTGGATGACTTGGCCGCGTGGTCGTCGCCGGCGATCACCAGCACGCCGCCGTACTGGCTGCTGCCCGCGGCGTTGGCGTGGCGGAACACGTCGCCACAGCGATCGACCCCCGGCCCCTTGCCGTACCACATGGCAAACACGCCCTGCACCCGCGCCCGGGGCGACAGCGCCACCTGCTGGCTGCCCCACACGGCGGTGGCTGCCATGTCTTCATTCACGCCGGGCTGGAAGACCACCTCGTGACGGGCCAGGTGTTCCTGGGCCTTCCACAGGCTCAGGTCCAGCCCGCCCAGGGGCGAGCCCCGGTAGCCGGACACGAAGCCCGCGGTGTTGAGCCCGGCCGCCCGGTCGCGCTCGCGCTGGATCAGCAGCAGGCGCACCAGCGCCTGATAGCCGGTGAGATACACGCGGCCGGTGCTGGCGGTGTATTTGTCGTCGAGGGTGGCGCCGGGGGTGAGGCTGGGGCGGGGGTCCTGCTCGGCCATGGTGGTGTCCTCGCAAAATCGGGGTGCGACTGCGGGAGGGCGCGGCTTCGTGGGCAGCGCCCGGTCCGGGGCGGAATCTGACGTTTTGATACGAAGAAGCGTCCGGGGTTCCAGCGCCATGCAAGGCCGCTGCAAAGGGCGGGGGCTATCATCGGGGCTCAAGGACTGGCAGCGGAGGCCTTCGATGGCGCGAACAGGTGCGGGGCGCAAGTCCGGCGACCCCGGCAATCCCCCAAAGGTGGCGGACGATCTCGTGCTCGGCCGGCTGGCCTTCGGGCCCGGGCCGGCGGCCGAGCGAGCGCACCTGCGCGAAGCGGGCCTGCGGGTGTGGCTGGCCGAGCAGCTTGCCCCGCCCGAAGGCGACGACCCGGACTGCGCCGAGCGCCTCGCCGCCGCCCGGCTGCGCATCCGCTACGACGCGGGCAAGGCGCCGGGGCCGGAATTCCCGGCGGTGGACGAGATGCGCCCCCTCGATTCGCTCACCGCGCCCGTCGCCCAGCTGTGGCCGCTCACCGACTACAAGCGCCCGATGGCCGGCGTCGAACGCTTCCGGCCGCGCTCCGAAATGGCCGTGGCCTGCCTGATCCGCGCCGTGCACAGCCGCTGGCAGCTGCGCGAGGTGCTGGTGGATTTCTGGCACAACCACTTCAACGTGGACGCCAGCCAGATGGTGCAGGTGAATGTCGCGCTGCCCACCTACGACCGCGACGTGATCCGCCGTCACGCCCTGGGCAACTTCCGCGACTTCCTCGAAGCCGTGGCCGGCAGCACGGCGATGCTCTACTACCTCAACAACCGCTCGTCCCGTGCCGGCGCCGCCAACGAGAACTTCGCCCGGGAGCTCTTCGAGCTCCACAGCCTGGGCCGCGAGCACTACCTCAACGAGTTCTACAACCGCTGGCGCGACGTGCCCGGCGCCCTCAAGGGCCAGCCCCGGGGCTTCATCGACCAGGACGTGTACGAGGCCGCCCGCGCCTTCACCGGCTGGGTGGTGGAGGACGGCAGCGGCCTCGGCGGCGCCGACCGCCTGCCCGCCACCGGCCACTTCGCCTACGTGGAATCCTGGCACGACAACTACCAGAAGCGCGTGCTGGGCGTCGAGTTCGACCCCTTCCAGCCGGCGCTGGCCGACGGCCGCAAGGTGCTCGACCTGATCGCCGACAACCCGGCCACCGCCCGCCACCTGAGCGGCAAGCTGTGCCGCCGGCTGGTGGGCGACGGGGCCTCGCCGCGACTGCTGTCCGCCGCGGCCGACCTGTGGTGGCGCGCCCGCCGCCAGCCGGACCAGATCGCCCGGGTGGTGGAGCTCATCGTGCTGTCGCCGGATTTCGCCCGCAGCAGCCGCG
>NZ_BSPX01000003.1:0-136151 GCF_030161255.1 Zoogloea oryzae | reverse complement strand
GCAACCGCAGGCAGCGGCTGTTTCTGTTTCTTCCTTGGCATAACCATTCCTTTCCGGGACTACGTTATGCCTCAAACACAAAAATTCGGACAGGCTCACTTGAACTGCCTTAACCCAGACTTGAACTGCTTCAAGTTTTTGGTAGGCGTTTTCAAGTCGGACTTGAAGTGGTTCAAGTCAGAGTTGAATTCATTCAAGTTCGAGCTGAACCGGTTCAACAAAAAGCTGAACTAACCCAAGTATTAGTTAAACGGGTTCAAGTCTGACTTGAAGCGGTTCAACAAAAACCTGAACGCGCCCAGGGATGACTTGAACACGTTCAAGTGGAAGATGAACGGCTTCAAATCCGGGATTGACGTGCCGCCCGCGGCGGCGGCTCAGTCCCGGGGCGACAGCAACTGGGCCAGCTCCACTGCCGAGCGTACGCCCATCTTTTCAAACACCCGCGAGCGGTGGACTTCAACGGTGCGCATCGAGATGTTCAGCTCGTCTGCGATCACCTTGTTGAACTTGCCGGCCAGCACCAGCTGCATCACTTCGTGCTCCCGCGGGGTGAGCTGGGCGAGGCGGGTGGCGACGGTGGCCTGGGTTTCCTGGTTGGCTTGATGGCGGGCGTTGGTGGCCAGCGCGCGGATCACCACATCCACCAGCGCGTTGTCGTCCACCGGCTTTTCGAGGAAGTCGAAGGCGCCTTTCTTGAGGGCGCCCACCGCCATGGGCACGTCGCCGTGGCCGGTGAGAAAGATCACCGGCAGGGTGTTGCCGCGCTCCAGCAGGGCGTCGAAGCATTCGAGGCCGCTCATCTCGCGCATCCGGATGTCGAGCACGATGCAGCCCTGCCAGTCGGGCTGCCAGGCGGCCAGGAAGTCTTCGGCCGAGGCCCAGGCGCGGGCGGCCACGTTGCGGGTGCGGAACAGCCAGCTGAGGGCGTCGCGGATGGCTTCGTCGTCGTCGACGATGTGGGCGAGGGGCATGGCGGGATTGCTCATGGGGTGTGCACCGGGAGCGAGAAGTTGAAAATCGTACCACCGCCCGGATGGGCCTCGAAGGTGAGGCGGCCGCGGTGCAGCTCGGCGATGGAACGGCAGATGTTGAGGCCCATGCCCATGCCTTCTTCCTTGGTGGTGAAGAACGGGGCGAAGAGCTTTTCGGCGACATCGGGCGGGATGCCCTTACCCCGGTCGGCCACGCTGAAGATCAGCATGCCGTCGGCCTCGCGGGTGGTAAGCTGGACACGGCGCGCGGCGCGCGGGGTATCGGTCATGGCGTCCATGCCGTTGCGGATCAGATTGACGGCCACCTGCTCGATCATCACCGGGTCGGCCAGCACGCCGGGGAGGTGTTCGTCGAGATCCACGCCGATGTCCACGCCGCGGCGGATGGCGTCGGGCTCAACAAGGCCCACGGCCTCGCGGATGATGGCGTTGAGGTCGGCAGGTTCGAGCTTGGGTTCGCTGCGCCGCACGAAGGCGTGTACCCGGCGGATGATCTGGCCGGCGCGCTGGGCCTGCTTGCCGATCTTCTGGAGGATGCCGGTCAGCTCGCCGTCCGACAGCGCGCCGTGCTCGATCATGTTGAGGCAGCCGGTGTTGTAGCTGGAGATGGCGGCCAGCGGCTGGTTTAGCTCGTGGGCGAGGGTGGAGGCCATCTCGCCCATCGTGACCAGCCGGGCGGTGGCCTGCAGGCGTTCCTGCTGCTGGCGGGCGAGTTCCTGGGTGCGTTTCTGCTCGGTGACATCCACCATCGAGCCCATCCAGCCGATCTGGCGGCCGTCGGCGTCGATCAGCGGGGCCTCGATGAGCAGCGCGTCGAAGCGCTCGCCGCTCCTGCGCATCAGGCGGATCTCGACGCCCTGGGGCGGGGCGTTGCCGCCGAGGATCATCTGATGGACCTCGTAGGTGCGTTCGAGGCTCTCGGGTGCCCAGTAGGGCATCGGCGGCATCAGGCCGACGAGCTCATCGGCGCTCCAGCCGACCATCCGGCAGAAGGCCGGGTTCACGTAGGTGATGCGGCCCTGCAGGTCGCGGGCGCGCATGCCGGTGTTGAGGGAGTCCTCCATCGCCTTGCGGAAGGCGTGCTCGCTGCGCAGGGCCTGCTCGGCGGCCTGGCGGCGGACCATGTGACGGCGCAGCTGCCACAGGCTCCAGACGATGGCAGCGGCGAGTACGCCGAGGGAGCCCATCAGCAGCAGCGAGATCCAGCGCACCTCCGACTTGTAGGCGGTGATGTTCAGATCGAGGCCGTGGCCTGGCGGCTCGAAGGGAATCTCGTAGGCGAGGCCCGACAGGGGCGAGACCTTGGATTTGGCGGCGATCTCGGCGCCGAGGTTGTTCACCACCGCCACCCGGTAACGCTCCGAGAACCACCAGGGCACCTGATGGGCGAGGATCTCATTGACCGAATACACGCCGACGACCGTGCCCAGGTGGTGTCCGCCTTCAAAGATGGGCACGTGGACCTCGAAGTGGCTCTGGTTGCCGATCACCGCGTAGGCGTCGCTGTAGGTGGGGCGGCCGAGGGAGCGGGAGAGGCGGAAGGCGGCATCCGACGGAAAGCTGCCGGCAGCTTCGCCCACCAGGTGGCTGTCGGTGTAGGGTGGTTCGGCGTCCTTCACCTTGCCGTCGGGGCCGAGCCACAGGATGCGGATCATCCCGCTTTCCGGGTCGAGGGCGCGCTTGATGCGGGCCTCGGTGGCCGCGCCGCGGCTGTTTGCGCCGAGCAGTTCCGGCCCGAGCTGGGTGAGCTGGGCGTTGTTGCGCTCGAACTGGAAGGAGAGGTTCTGCTCCATCCACAGCACGTCGTTGATGAGCGTGGCGCGCTGTTCCTCGGCGTCCTGGCGGTGGGTGAGCCACAGCAGCGCGGCCATGGTGGCGATGAACAGCACCACGGCGGCGTAGGGGAGGCTCCAGTACACGCGGGGCGGCGGGGCGGAAGGCGGGGTCGGCAAGGGGTTGGCGATCATGGTGTTGGCGCAGGCTGCGTTATGACCTTTTGGAGTGGCTCCGGGCATTCGAATTTTCCACACTGCGGTTATCCACAATTGAGGGGGGAGCGCGCCATGCCGAAACTCGCGACATGGTTTGCCATAACGGCAGCTTGTTCGAGATTAAAGAAATTTTATTGGAGACAATCATGAAGCGTCGCACCGCAATTTTCAGTCTCGCCGCCCTGGGCCTTGCCACTTTCTCCGGCATGGCCGCCGCCCAGGCCCCGATCGTCATCAAGTTCAGCCACGTGGTGGCTGCCGATACCCCGAAGGGCAAGGCCTCGGAATTCTTCAAGAAGCGCGCCGAGGAGCTCACCAAGGGCAAGGTGAAGGTTGAGGTCTTCGCCAACAGCGCACTTTACAAGGACAAGGAAGAACTCGAAGCCCTGCAGCTGGGCGCCGTGCAGATGCTGGCGCCGTCGCTCGCCAAGTTTGGCCCGCTGGGCGTGAAGGAGTTCGAGGCCTTCGACCTGCCCTACATCTTCGATGATTACACCGAACTGCATCGGATCACCCAGGGCCCGGTGGGCGCCAGCATCCTGAAGAAGCTCGAGCCCAAGGGCATCGTCGGTCTGGCTTTCTGGGACAACGGCTTCAAGTCCTTCTCGGCCAATACCCCGATCCGCACCCCGGCCGACCTGAAGGGCAAGAAGCTGCGCATCCAGTCGTCCAAGGTGCTTGAAGAGGAAATCCGCTCGGTCGGCGGCCTGCCGCAGGTGATGGCCTTCTCCGAGGTGTACCAGGCCCTGCAGACCGGCGTCGTGGATGGCACCGAGAATCCCCACTCCAACATGTATACCCAGAAGATGCACGAGGTGCAGAAGCACCTGACCGTGACCGACCACGGTTATCTGGGTTACGCGGTGATCGCCAACAAGAAGTTCTGGGATGGCCTGCCCGCCGATGTCCGCGGCCAGCTCGAGCAGGCCATGAAGGAATCCACCGTCTACGCCAACAAGATCGCCCAGGAAGAGAACGACAAGTCCCTGGAGGCCATCAAGAAGAGCGGCAAGACCCAGGTCTATGTGCCGACCAAGGAAGAGAAGCTCGCCTTCAAGAAGGCGCTGGTGCCCGTCCACCAGAAGATGGAAGGCCGGATCGGCAAGGAGCTGATCCAGTCCATCTACAAGGAAACCGGCTTCGATCCCGCGAAGCTGTAATGTTCGTTGCCCCGGGCCGGGCGTGTTCCGGCGCGGGGCTTTCCCCTTTCCCGCTGCGTTCTTCAGCGAGGTCAAATCATGAAGATTCTCGATCGCCTCGAGGAGTGGATCATCACGCTCCTCATGGGGGGAGCGACTGCGATCATCTTTTTCGCGGTTGTTCACCGATATCTGGCCGGTCTCAGCATTCCCGGCCTTCAGGACTGGCTCCTGTCCCTCAATGTGAGCTGGACCCAGGAGCTGTGCATCATCATGTTCGTGTGGATGGCCAAGTTCGGCGCGGCTTATGGCGTGCGGACCGGCATCCACGTGGGCGTCGATGTGCTCATCAACCGGCTGTCCGACAGCAACCGGAGCAAGTTCATCCTCTTCGGGCTGATGGCGGGGGCGTTGTTCACCTCGGTCGTCGCAACCCTGGGGGCGCACTTTGTGTGGGAGAACGGCGCCCACTACGCCTTCCTCAGCCTGACCGGCGCCGAGTTTGGCGATGTGCCGGAAGGCCCCACCACGCCGGATCTGGAATGGCCCACCTGGATCGTCTATAGCGCAATCCCCCTGGGTTCCAGCCTGATGTGCTTCCGCTTCCTGCAGGTGGCCTGGAACTTCGTGCGTACCGGCGAGTTGCCGCACCACGATCACGGCCATGTGGATGGTCTGGACGACGAGGTGCTGCCGGTGGATGTGGACGTCTACGGCATGGGCGACAACCTGCACATGCACGATCTCAAGCATCGTCAGGTCGGTGACAAGAAAGGAGGCCAGCAATGAACGCCGCAATCATCTTTGGCATCCTGGCCGTGCTGATGCTGACCGGGATGCCCATCTCGATCTCCCTCGGCCTCACGGTGCTTACCTTCCTGTTCACGATGACCGAGGTGCCGCTCGAATCGGTGGCGCTCAAGCTCTTCACCGGCATCGAGAAGTTCGAGATCATGGCGATCCCGTTCTTCATCCTGGCGGGCAACTTCCTCACCCACGGGGGCGTGGCCAAACGGATGATCAACTTCGCCACGGCGATGGTTGGCCACTGGTATGGCGGCCTGGGCCTCGCCGGCGTGCTGGCCTGTGCGCTGTTCGCGGCGGTGTCCGGTTCGTCGCCGGCGACGGTGGTGGCGATCGGCTCGATCCTGCTGCCGGCGATGGTGCGGGCGGGCTTTCCGAACCGCTTCGGGGCCGGGATCATCACCACTGCCGGTGCGCTGGGCATCCTGATCCCGCCGTCCATCGTGATGGTGATGTACTCGGTGGCGACCAACACCTCGGTCGGCGCGCTGTTCATGGCCGGCGTGGTGCCGGGCCTCGCCCTGGCGGCAACCCTCGGTGGCGTGACCTGGTATCGGGCCCGCAAGTTCGACTACCCGCGTCAGCCCAAGGCGAGCTTCGCCGAGCGGATGAAGGCCTTCCGGGATTCGGTGTGGGGGCTGCTGCTGATCGTGGTGGTGATGGGCGGGATCTACACCGGCATCTTCACGCCCACCGAAGCGGCGGCGATGAGCGCCATGTACGCCTTCATCGTGGCGGTATTCGTCTACAAGGACATGCCCCTCTCCGACGTGCCGAAGGTGCTGCTCAACTCGGCCAACATGTCGGCGATGCTGCTCTACATCATCACCAACGCGGTGCTGTTCTCCTTCATCATGACCAACGAGAACATCCCGCAGGCGCTGGCCGACTGGATGCTCGGCAACGGGCTGGGGGTGATCGCCTTCCTGCTGGCGGTGAACGTGCTGCTGCTCCTGGCCGGCAACTTCATGGAGCCGTCGTCCATCGTGCTGATCTTCGCCCCGATCCTGTTCCCGGTGGCGATGAAGCTGGGCATCGACCCGGTGCACTTCGGCATCATCATGGTGGTGAACATGGAAGTCGGCATGTGCCATCCGCCGGTGGGCCTCAACCTGTACGTGGCCTCGGGTATCACCAAGATGGGCATCACCGAGCTCACCGTGGCGGTGTGGCCGTGGCTGCTGTCGATGCTGGTCTTCCTGGGTCTCGTCACCTACTGGCCGGGGCTTTCGCTGTGGTTCCCGCGGATGCTCGGCATGATGTGATGCACGTCCTGGCAGTCTGATCCACACTGGAAACGCACCCCGACGGGTGCGTTTCCTTTTGGCGGGGGAGGGCGCCGGGTTTGGTCGGGCCGGCCAGTTGTGATAAAAGGGCGTGTTTTCCGTGGCCTGCCCGGGCCACGTGTGTTCCGCTCTGCGAGGCCCTCGTTGTCCCAGCCTTCTTCCCCGTCGTCGTCGTCCCAAGTGCCCACCCGCGAGCACGACTGCTACCACTGCGGTCTGCCGATTCCCGATGATGTCGATCTCGCCGTCGATATCGAAGGCACCCCCCACCACATGTGCTGCACGGGCTGTCAGGCAGTGGCCCAGTCCATCGTCAGCAGCGGCCTGATCGACTACTACCGGCGCCGCGACGCGATGCCCGAGCAGGCCCGCGAGGCGATGCCCGACGAGCTGAAGGATCTCGGCCTCTTCGATCACCCGGATTTCCAGCAGGGCTTCGTCAAGCCCATCGGCGAACACGAGCGCGAAGCCGCGCTGATCCTCGAAGGCATTACCTGCTCGGCGTGCATCTGGCTCAACGAGCAGCACGTGGCCCACCAGCCCGGCGTCACGGCGGTGGACATCAACTACGCCACCCGCCGCGCCCGGGTGCGCTGGGACGAGCGCAAGATCAAGCTCTCCGACATCCTCGCCGCCATCCAGGCCATCGGCTACCGGGCCTATCCCTATGACTCGGCCCGCTCGGAGCAGATTTCCCAGCGCGAGCGTCGCGCCGCCCTGTGGCGGCTGTTCGTCGCCGGCTTCGGGATGATGCAGGTGATGATGTACGCCTTCCCGGTGTACATCGCCGACGGCGACATGACCGCCGACATCGAGTCGATGATGCGCTGGGCGAGCCTGATCCTCACCGCGCCAGTGGTGCTGTATTCCGCCGCGCCTTTCTTCAGCCACGCCTGGCGTGACATCAAGCTGCGCCGGCTGGGCATGGACGTGCCGGTCGCGCTGGGGGTCGGCGCCGCCTTCGTGGCGAGCTGCTGGGCCACCTTCACCGGCAAGGGCGAGGTGTATTTCGACTCGGTGACGATGTTCGTGTTCTTCCTGCTGTGTGGCCGCTACGTGGAAATGCTGGCCCGCCAGAAAGCCGTGCGTGGCGTGGAGGAACTGGGCAAGGCGCTGCCGGCCTTTGCCGAGCGTCTCGCCAACTGGCCAGACCCCGAAGGCGAACGCGTGCCGGTGTCCCAGCTGCAGGCGGGCGACATGATCCGCGTGAAGCCGGGCGAGACCGTGCCGGCCGACGGCATCGTGGCCGAAGGCGAGAGCGAGGCCAACGAGGCGCTTCTCACCGGCGAGAGCCGCCCGGTGCCCAAGAAGCCCGGTGCCCAGGTCACCGGCGGCAGCGTGAACATCGGCAGCCCGCTGTGCGTGCGCGTTACCCGCACCGGCGAGCACACCCGCCTCGCGGCGATCCGTCAGCTGATGGAGCGCGCCTCGGTCGAGAAGCCCCGCGTCGTCCAGCAGGCCGACAGGGTGGCGGCCTATTTCATCGTCGCGCTGCTGGTGCTCGCGGTGGTCACCGCCGGCTGGTGGTGGTGGCACGACCCCGATCGCGCCCTGTGGGTGTTTGTCTCGGTGCTGGTGGTGAGCTGCCCCTGCGCGCTCTCGCTGGCCACGCCGGTGGCGCTCACCGTGGCGACCGACGCGCTGGCGCGGATGGGGGTGCTGGTCACCCGCGGCCACGCCATCGAGGCCCTGGCCCGGGCCGATCACTTTGTTTTCGACAAGACCGGCACGCTCACCTACGGCGAGATGCGCGTCGAGCAGATCCGCCTGTTGGGGCAGGGCGACGAGATGGAGGTGCTGCGTCTTGCTGCCGGCCTGGAGCAGGGCTCCGAGCACGCCATCGCCGAGGCTCTGCGCCGGCGCGGTGGTGGCCTAGCGGTGCCGGCTTTCGGCAGCGTGGCGGCAACGACGGGGCAGGGCGTGGCCGGCGTACTGGATGGCGTCACCTACCGCATCGGTCGCCCGTCTTTCGTGGCCGATCTGGTGGGCTCGCCCGAGCCGGAGGCGCTGCAGGCCGACGAGCGCTCCGGCCGCACGGTCATTGCGCTGGGTTCGGCCGCTGGCTGGATCGCCGGCTTTGCCCTCTCCGACGGGCTGCGGGAGGACTCTCCGGCGGCGCTGGCTTCGCTCCGCGAAAAGGGGATCGACCTGTCGATCCTGAGCGGCGACACGCCGGCCACCGTCGAGGCACTGGCCCGGGAGCTGGGCGTCGCCGACGCCCGGGGCGGGATGACCCCCGAAGGCAAGCACGCCGCGCTGCGTGGGCTGCAGACCGAAAACGCGATCGTCGCGATGGTCGGCGACGGCGTGAACGACGCGCCGGTGCTGGCCCAGGCCCAGGTTTCCATCGCCATGGGCGGCGGCACAGACCTCGCCCGCAATCAGGCCGACATTGTGCTGCTGTCCGGCCGGCTGTCGTCCCTGGCGGAAGGGCTGGATCTCTCCCGTCGGGCGCTCAAGATCATCCGCCAGAACCTCTGGTGGTCGTTCGCCTACAATTTCACCGCCGTTCCTCTTGCCATGTCCGGGCTCGTCACGCCATGGATGGCCGGGATCGGCATGTCGGCGAGTTCGCTGTTCGTCGTCCTCAATGCCCTGCGCCTTCAGCGCGGGCGCCAACGCTGAGATCGGATCATGGAAAGTCTTTATCTGCTCATCCCGCTGTCCATCGTCCTGGTCTTCCTGATCGGCGTTATCTTCTGGTGGTCGGTGCGCAGCGGACAGTTTGACGACCTCGAAGGGCCGGGCTACCGGGTCGTCAGCGATGACGACGATCCTCCCGCCTCGACGCCGGACAAGGGCGGCCCCAAGGCGGGCGACTGAGCCGCAAATCTCCACGCTAACTGAAGGGTTTTTGACCCAAGTCAATTCCGTGCTCAGGGGTGTCGTGCATACTCAATCCCAAGTTGAAGACGCAAGTTCGAGCAAAAACTAGTGTCTTCCAGGCATCACTGCCTGTGGCTTAAGTCTCTCTGTTGGGGTTGGGGGTGCGCGATGCGCACCCTTTTTTTTGCTTTTTCGCCCCCATATTCCCTCGGTTGCGCACCCGGCGCCCGGCCTCTGTCGGCCGTCGCGCGCCGTCCATCGTCGTGGCTATGCCGAAAAACGCCGATCTGACGCACCAACCTGCTAAAATTCCAAGCTTTCGGTTTTTCGACCATCCTTTGTCTCACGGAGTCCTGACTCATGGCTATTGAACGCACCCTTTCCATCATCAAGCCCGATGCCGTCGCCAAGAACGTGATCGGCCAGATCTACGCCCGTTTCGAAGGCGCCGGCCTGAAGATCGTTGCCGCCAAGCTGGTTCACCTGTCCGAGCGCGAAGCCGGTGAGTTCTACGCCGTGCACAAAGATCGCCCCTTCTTCAAGGATCTGGTTTCCTTCATGACCTCCGGCCCGGTGATGATCCAGGCCCTGGAAGGCGAAAACGCCATCGCCAAGAACCGCGAACTGATGGGCGCCACCGACCCGAAGAAGGCCGACAAGGGCACCATCCGCGCCGATTTCGCCGAGTCCATCGACGCCAACGCCGTTCACGGCTCCGACGCGCCGGAAACCGCTGCTGTGGAAGTCGCCTTCTTCTTCCCCGGCATGAACGTTTACAGCCGTTGATGATCTCTACCGGCGGGATGAAATTTCTTCCTCCCGCCGGTCTGGACGGAAATACACGTGGTCAATCTTCTCGATTTCGATGCGGCAGCACTCACCGACTGGTTCCTCCAGCAAGGTGAGAAACCCTTTCGTGCCAAGCAGGTGCTCCGCTGGGTGCATCGCTTCGGCGTGACCGATTTCGAGCAGATGACCGACGTGGCCAAGTCGCTGCGGGCCAAGCTCGCGGCGACGGCCTGCATCACGCCGCCGGTTCCGGTGCGCGACAGCATCTCGACGGACGGCACCCGCAAGTGGCTGCTCGACGTGGGCAACGCCAACGCGGTTGAGACGGTGTTCATCCCCGAAACCAACCGCGGCACGCTGTGCATCTCGTCCCAGGCGGGCTGTGCGCTGGATTGCGCGTTCTGTTCGACCGGCAAGCAGGGCTTCAACCGTAACCTCAGCGCCGCCGAGATCATCGGTCAGCTGTGGCTTGCCAATCGCCTGCTCGGTGCCAACGGCGACGGCGAGCGCGTCATCAGCAACGTGGTGATGATGGGCATGGGCGAACCGCTCGCCAACTTCGACAACGTGGTGTCGGCGCTCAACCTGATGCTTGACGACAACGCCTATGGCCTGTCGAGGCGGCGGGTGACGGTCTCCACGTCCGGCATCGTTCCGGCGATGGATCGCCTGCGGGACGCCTGCCCGACGGCGCTTGCCGTATCGCTGCATGCGTCCAATGACGCGCTGCGCGACCAGCTCGTGCCGATCAACCAGAAATACCCCCTGCGTGAACTCATGGCCGCGTGCCAGCGCTACCTCGAGCGTGCGCCCCGGGATTTCATCACCTTCGAGTACGTCATGCTCGACGGGGTGAATGATTCCGATGCCCACGCCCGCGAGCTCATCGCGCTCACCCGCGACGTGCCCTGCAAGTTCAACCTGATTCCGTTCAACCCCTTCCCGAATTCCGGTTTCGAGCGTTCTCCTGCACCGCGCATCAAGCGCTTCGCCGAGATCCTCATCGCTGCCGGCATCGTCACCACCACCCGCAAGACCCGCGGGGATGACGTCGATGCGGCCTGCGGCCAGCTTGCCGGGCAGGTGAAGGACAAAACCCGTCGCACGACCCGAATCGTGCCGATCACCGGAGCCTGAATGTGATGAGACGCATCCCGTCCGCCGTCGCTGTTGTGCTTGCCGTCGTCGGCCTTGCGGGTTGTGCCGGAGGCAATTTCGGTGCGCCGGTGGCGTCGATCGAACGGCCCGTCTCCGACAGGCCCACGGTTACGGATGCCCAGCGCAAGGCCAAGGTGCACGTCGACCTGGGGCTCGCCTATCTGCAGGCGGGTCGTTACGGCGTGGCGCTGGATGAAGCCAAGTCCGCCACCCACTACGATCCACGCTACGCGCCGGCCTATCAGCTGATGGGGCTGGTGCACATGTACCTCGAAGAGAATGCTGTCGCTGGGGCCAATTTCGAGCGCGCGCTGCAACTCGCGCCGGGCGACCCGGAGATCATGAACAGCTATGGCTGGTTCCTGTGCTCGATG
Source organism: Zoogloea oryzae (assembly GCF_030161255.1). Classification (NCBI taxonomy): domain Bacteria; kingdom Pseudomonadati; phylum Pseudomonadota; class Betaproteobacteria; order Rhodocyclales; family Zoogloeaceae; genus Zoogloea; species Zoogloea oryzae. Next base: position 124,789 of record NZ_BSPX01000003.1, on the reverse strand, counting down.
GGCAAGGAGCCAGCCGGGCTGGAGCAACTCACCGCTGCGGCCCGCAATCCCTATTACCAGACGCCGACCCGCGCGCTCGCCAACGCCGGCATGTGCCAGCTGCGCCTCAAGAACGACGCGGCTGCTGAAGACTTCTTCCTGCGGGCGGTCGAGGCCGACAACGGCAATCAGGCGGCGATCTATCACCTGGCCGCCATCGCATACCGGCGTGGTGCCAACGAGGCGGCCAAACGCTATCTCGCCGCCCTGCATCAGGGTGGTGACTCGTCGGCCGAAAGCCTCTGGCTGGCGATCCGTGTCGAACGCAAGCTCGGCGACCGCGCGGCCGAGGCCTCCCTCGTGCAGCAGTTACGGCGCCGTTTTCCCGGCTCTCCCGAATATCAGGCTTTCTTGCAAGGGCAGTATCAGTGACCGATCCTCAAGTTTTGCCTCAGGCCCCGGCGGGGACGCCTGCGGATTCTTCAGCTGGCGAAACCCTGCGACGCCAGCGTGAGGCGCTCGGCCTCAGCGTTTCCGAGGTGGCGAATTCCCTCAAGCTCAATCCCCGGCAGGTCGAAGCGCTGGAGTCTGGTCGTTTCGACCAGCTTCCCGGCGCCGCCTTCACGCGGGGCTTCCTGCGCAACTACGCGCGCCTGCTCAAGATCGATCCGGCGCCGCTGCTCGCTGGCCTGCAGGCATCGGTCACGTCCGAGACTGTCGAGCTTTCACCGGCCTCTAACGCCCAGGGCGACATGCCCCAGGTTGGTCGCGGGCGTTTCCGCCGTTCGGTGATTCCTGGCGTGCTGGCTGCGCTGGCCCTGTTCGGCATCGTCGTCGCCGGCTGGTATTACGACACCCAGCGCAAGAAGGTGGCTGATGAACTGATCGCCAGCGCCCCGGCTCCGGTCGGCGAGGCTGCAGGCATGCCGCCCGCTGCGGGTGTGCCGACCCAGGAAGGTGACGCCGGCAAGGCGCCCGATGTCGCGCCGGCAGCCGCCGATCCGGCCGCGGCCCAGGGCACCTCGACCGCGGTGCCGCTGCCCGTTCCGGTCAAGGTCGACGAGCCCGCGCCTGCGCCGGCTGCCGCTGTCGGCGGCAAGGACCGGCTGGTCTTCGAATTCGCGCAGGATGCGTGGATCGAAGTGAAGGACAAGAACGGCAAGTCCGTCGTCACCAAGCTCGGCAAGGCTGGCTCGCGGGAAGAATTCGAAGTCGCACCGCCGATGGCCGTCGTCATCGGCAATGCCCGCTCGGTCAAGCTCGAGCGCAATGGTCAGCCGGTGGATTTTGGCCTCACCGGCAAGATGACGATCGCCCGCCTCAAGTTCGAGTGACAGGACGCAACATGGATCTACTTCTCTCCGGGCGCGCAGCCACCCGCCGGATCACCCGTCAGGTTCGTGTCGGCCATGTGCTGATCGGTTCCGACGCGCCGGTCGTCGTCCAGTCGATGACCAACACCGACACCGCCGACGATTTCGCCACCACCATGCAGGTGGCCCAGCTGGCCCGCGCCGGCTCCGAGATGGTGCGTGTCACCGTCAATACCGATGAAGCCGCCAAGGCCGTGCCGAAGATCCGCGAGAAGCTCCTCGCGATGAACCTCGACGTGCCGCTGGTGGGCGATTTCCACTACAACGGCCACAAGCTGCTCGCCGACAACCCGGCCTGCGCCGAAGCCCTCGACAAGCTGCGCATCAACCCGGGCAACGTGGGGCAGGGCGTCAAGCGCGACACCCAGTTTGCGTCCATCGTCGAGATGGCCTGCAAGTACGACAAGCCGGTGCGCATCGGCGTCAATTGGGGCAGCCTCGATCAATCCGTGATGGCCCGTATCATGGACGAGAACGCCAGGCGCGCAGTGCCCCGCGACGCCGGCGCGGTGATGCGCGAGGCGCTGGTCACCTCGGCGCTCGAATCCGCCGCCAAGGCCGAAGAGTACGGCCTCGCCGGCAACAAGATCATCCTGTCGGCCAAGGTCAGCAGCGTGCAGGATCTGATCGCCGTCTATCGCGATCTGGCCGCCCGCTGCGACTACCCGCTGCACCTGGGCCTCACCGAGGCCGGCATGGGCTCGAAGGGCATCGTCGGCTCGACCGCGGCGCTGGCGGTGCTGCTGCAGGAAGGCATCGGCGACACGATCCGCGTTTCCCTCACGCCGGAGCCCAATGGCAGCCGCACCCAGGAAGTCATCGTCGCCCAGGAGATCCTCCAGACCATGGGTCTGCGGGCGTTCACGCCGATGGTCACCGCCTGCCCGGGTTGCGGCCGCACCACCAGCACGTTGTTCCAGGAAATGGCATCCGACGTCCAAAGCTACGTGCGCGACAACATGCCGCTGTGGCGCGATCAGTTCGACGGCGTCGAGAACATGACCCTCGCCGTGATGGGCTGCATCGTCAACGGCCCGGGCGAGAGCAAGCACGCCAACATCGGCATCTCGCTGCCTGGTACCGGTGAATCCCCCGCGGCGCCGGTGTTCGAGGACGGCGTCAAGACCCAGACGCTCCGTGGCGACAACATCACCAACGAATTCAAGGCCATCATCGAACGCTATGTGGCCCGTACCTATCCCCGCAAGGGCGCGGCTGTCTGACAGGCCGCAGTCAACAGAAGAACAAAAGGAATCATGAGCAAGACCCTCCAGGCCGTCCGCGGGATGAACGACATCCTGCCCGAAGAGGCCGAAACCTGGGAGCACTTCGAGGACATCGTCCGCGACTGGCTGCACAGCTACGGTTACCGCCCCATCCGCATGCCCATCGTCGAGCCGACGCCGCTGTTCAAGCGCGCCATCGGTGAAGTGACCGACATCGTCGAGAAGGAGATGTACTCCTTCGAGGACGCCCTCAACGGCGAACACCTCACCCTGCGCCCGGAAGGCACGGCCTCCTGCGTGCGCGCGGCGATCCAGCACAACCTGCTGTTCGGCCAGCCCCGCCGGCTGTACTACCACGGCCCGATGTTCCGTCACGAACGGCCCCAGAAGGGGCGTTACCGCCAGTTCCATCAGATCGGCGTCGAGGCCCTCGGTTTTGACGGTCCGGACATCGACGCCGAGCACATCCTGATGTGCGCCCGGCTGTGGGACGATCTGGGCCTTGAAGACGTCAAGCTGGAGATCAACTCCCTCGGCAGCAGCGAAGAACGCGCCGCTCACCGGGCCGCGCTGATCGCCTATCTCGAACAGCACAAGGACAGCCTCGACGAGGACGGCCAGCGCCGGCTCTACACCAACCCCCTGCGCATTCTCGACACCAAGAACCCGGATCTTCAGGCCATCGTCGAAGCGGCCCCCAAGCTGGCCGAGTTCCTGGGCGAAGAGTCCCTCAAGCATTTCGACGGCGTGCAGACCATCCTTAAGGATGCCGGCCTGCCGTACCGCATCAACCACCGCCTGGTGCGTGGGCTGGACTACTACAACCGCACGGTGTTCGAGTGGGTCACGACCCGCCTGGGCGCCCAGGGCACGATCTGCGCCGGCGGCCGCTACGATGGCCTGGTGGCTCAGCTCGGTGGCAAGCCGGCGCCGGCGGCTGGTTTTGCGATGGGCGTCGAGCGTCTGCTCGCCCTGTGGCAGGAGTGTGGTGGTGAAGCCCAGCGTCTCGTGCCGGACGTCTACCTCGTCCACGCCGGTGAGGCAGCCCAGCGGGCAGCCTTCCGGGTTGCCGAAGCGCTCCGTGGCACGGGCTTCGCGGTCACCCTGCACTGCGGTGGCGGCAGCTTCAAGTCCCAGATGAAGCGGGCCGATGCATCCGGCGCGCCGTTCGCCGTGGTGATCGGCGACGACGAAGCCGCAGCCGGCGAGGTGAGCCTCAAGCCCCTGCGCGACGGTGGCGAACAGATCCGCGTGCCCATGGACACGCTCCCCGAAACCCTGGCTGACCGCCTACTAGATTCGGAAGAAGACGATGGCTGCATTTGACCTCGAAGAGCAGGAACAGATTTCCCAGATCAAGGGCTGGTGGGAACAGTACGGCAAGCTGGTGACGACGCTCGCGGTCGCCGCTGCGCTGGCTTCGGTCGGCTGGCAGGGCTGGAACTGGTACAAGGGCAAGCAGGCCGCCGAGGCGTCCGCGCTCTACGATCAGCTTCAGACCGCGGCGGCCGAGCACAACGCGCCGAAGGTCCGCGAGGTGGCAGGTGCGCTGCTCGAGAAGTACAGCGGCACGGCCTACGCTGATCTGGCGGCGCTGCTGTCGGCCAAGGTTCAGGCCGAAGCCGGTGATCTGAAGAACGCCCGCGCGCCGCTCGCCTGGGCCGCAGAGAAGGCCAGCGATCCTGCGCTGCGAGATCTCGCCCGCCTGCGTCTGGCGAGCGTGATGCTCGACGACAAGGCCTACGACGAAGCCCTGGCCCAACTCCAGACCGCTCCGGACGAAAGCCTGGCCGCCCGTTTCGCCGATCTGAAGGGCGACATCCTGGTTGCTCAGGGCAAGAAGGATGAAGCCCGCGCTGCGTACAAGACCGTCGTTTCCAGCCTCGAATCCGCCACCAAGGCCGAATCGGTCACGCTCCGCGAGATCGCTCAGGCCAAGCTCGATGCGGTTGGGGGTGCCCAATGAAAGCCCCGCAACGGGCCTTGATCGTCGCCACTGCGCTGGCGCTGGGTGCGTGCAGTTCGCTCAACCCGTTCTCCAGCAGCGGCAAGCAGCCCGCCCTCACGCCCATCACCAGTCCGGTGGCGACAAGTGAGGCATGGCGTGTGCGCGTCGGCAATACCGGCGTCTACGTGCTTCAGCCGGCGATCGTCGGTGACGCCGTCTTCGCCGCTGGCGACGGCGATGTGGTGCGCCTCGACAACGGCCGCGTGCGCTGGAAGACGCCCCTCAAGGTGACGATTTCCGGCGGTGTGGGCAGTGACGGCAGCCTGGTGGTCGTCGGTACGCCGAAGGGCGAAGTGATCGCCCTCGACGCCGACAGCGGGCAGGTCAAATGGCGCGTTCCGGTGAACGCCGAGGTGCTCGCCGCCCCGGCCGTCTCTAACGGTCTGGTCGTTGTGCGTAGTGCCGACAGCCGCCTGTTCGGGCTTGATTCTGCGGATGGGCGTCAGCGTTGGGTTTATCAGCGTGCCACGCCGCCGCTGTCGCTGCGTAACTCTGCTGGCGTGTTACTCGAGAGCAACGTGATCCTGGCGGGCTTTCCTGGCGGCAAGCTGGCGGCGGTCAGCCCCGCAAACGGCAGCCTGATGTGGGAAGGCACGGTGGCGATCCCCCGCGGCGCGACCGAACTCGAGCGCATGTCCGACATCACCAGCCTGCCCGTGATGGGCTCCCGCGCCACTTGTGCGGTGGCCTACCAGGGGCGCATCGCCTGCTTCGACATGAGCAATGGTTCCACCCTGTGGACCCGCGATCTGTCCAGCTCGAAGGGGCTGGATATGGACGACAGCCAGGTTTTCGTGACCGACGACAAGGGCGCCGTGCTGGCGCTCGACATCGGTAGCGGCGCCAGCGCCTGGAAGCAGGATCAGCTCGCCGGACGTGGCACCGGGCGTCCCCGGGTCATCAACGATTATTACGTGGTCGTCGGCGATGCCGAAGGCTATGTCCATCTGCTGCGCAAGGACGACGGCAGGCTGGTGGGGCGTCTTCGGCCTGCATCCAGTCCCATCCTCGCCGACCCGCAACGTGCAGGCGGCAGCGTCGTCATCCAGACGCGTGACGGCAACGTCGCAGCCGTCGGCGTTCAATAACGGAGTCGCCCACGCGTGAAACCCACCCTAGTCCTCGTCGGACGCCCCAATGTGGGCAAGTCAACCCTGTTCAATCGCCTTACCAAGACCCGGGATGCCCTCGTGGCCGATTTTCCCGGGCTCACCCGCGATCGTCGCTACGGTCTCGGCCGTGCCGCGGAGCGGGAATTCCTCGTGGTCGATACCGCCGGTTTCGACCCGGTGGCCAAGGAAGGCATCGTCCATGAGATGGCCAAGCAGGCCGAGCAGGCCATCGCCGAAGCCGATGCGCTGCTTTTCATGGTGGATGCCCGCAGCGGCCTGACGCCCCACGACGAGCAGATCGCCGTGCGCCTGCGCCGTGCCGGCCGGCCGACCTTCCTTGTCGTGAACAAGGCCGAAGGCATGAACCGGGCGATGGTCTCCGCCGAGTTCCATCAGCTTGGCCTGGGTGATCCGCTCTGCATCTCGTCGGCCCACGGTGACAACGTCACGTCCCTGATGGAGCTGATCCTCGAAAGCTTCCCGGAAGATCCGGAAGACGACGAAGCGTCGTCGTCGGGTCCGCGGGTCGCCATTGTCGGCCGCCCCAATGTGGGCAAGTCCACGCTGGTGAATACGCTGATCGGCGAAGAGCGGGTGATCGCCTTCGACATGCCCGGTACGACCCGCGACGCCATCGAGGTGCCCTTCGAACGCAATGGCCAGCACTACACGCTGATCGACACTGCCGGTCTGCGCAAACGCGGCAAGGTCTTCGAGGCGGTCGAGAAGTTTTCGGTCATCAAGACCCTGCAGGCCGTCGAGCAAGCCAATGTGGTGGTGCTTGTCCTCGACGCCAGCCAGGAGATCTCGGACCAGGACGCCCACATCGGCGGCTTTGTCGTCGAGGCGGGCAGGGCGCTGGTTGTTGCCGTCAACAAATGGGATTCGGTGGATGATTACCGCCGTCAGCGCATCAAGGAAGACATCGAACGCAAGCTGCCTTTCCTGGGCTTTGCGCGTTTCCTTTATGTTTCCGCGCTGAAGGGGCAGGGTATCGTGCCGATGCTGAAGGCTGTCGATGGCGCCTATGCGGCCGCGATGACCAAGCTCGCCACGCCGAAGCTCACCCGCTTGCTGCTTGACGCCGTGCTCAAGCAGCAGCCGCCGCGACACGGCGGTTTCCGGCCCAAGATGCGCTACGCCCACCAGGGCGGGATGAATCCGCCGGTGATCGTGGTGCACGGCAGTGCGCTCGATCACGTGCCTCCGTCATATACTCGCTACCTTGAACGCACCTTCCAGGAAGCGTTCAAATTGCAGGGAACGCCCCTGAGGATACAATTCAGGTCTTCCCACAACCCCTACGCCAACAGGGATTGACGAACCGATTTCCACACCAACAGCGATCCTCGGTGCTAATGTGGCACTGCAGCAAGTCGCTCTATAATTATTCAAAACTACAACCATAGAGGTTCTACCATGAGCAACAAGGGGCAACTCCTTCAAGATCCATTCCTCAACGCCCTGCGGCGCGAACACGTGCCGGTTTCGATCTACCTCGTGAATGGCATCAAGCTGCAGGGGCAGGTCGAGTCCTTCGATCAGTACGTGGTCCTCCTGAAGAACACCGTCACCCAGATGGTCTACAAGCATGCCATCTCCACCGTGGTGCCGGCTCGCCCCGTCAATATCCAGCAGGAACAGAACGAGGCCGCAAGCTGATCGGGCTGATGATCTGGCCCGTTCGCGGCCAACACGAATCCGGGGCCCGGCATGCTTGAACGGCCGGCCTCGGGTACGCGGGCACTCCTTGTTCAGGTCGATTTCGGTCAGGGCGGGATAGAAGAACGTCTTTCTGAAGTGTCGCTGCTGGCCGAAAGCGCCGGAGCGACCGTCGTCGGTGTCGTCCAGGGACGTCGTCAGGCGCCCGATCCGGCCCATTACGTGGGCAAGGGCAAGGCCGAGGAGATCGGTCTGGTGGCCAAGATGAACGAGGCCGACATCGTCATCTTCAATCACGACATCACCGCGGCGCAGCAGCGCAATCTCGAGCGCAAGCTCAACTGCCGGGTTGTCGACCGCTCGGCGCTGATCCTCGACATCTTCGCCCTGCGCGCCAAGAGCCACGAGGGCAAGCTTCAGGTTGAACTCGCCCAGTTGCAGCATCTGTCCACCCGCCTCGTGCGAGGCTGGACTCACCTTGAACGCCAGAAGGGCGGTATTGGCCTGCGTGGTCCGGGTGAGAAGCAGCTCGAAACCGACCGTCGCCTGCTGGGTGAGCGCGTCAAGCTTCTCAAAGATCGTCTCGCCAAGCTCGAGCGCCAGCGTTCGGTCCGCCGACGCGCCCGGGAGCGCCGGGATGTGCTTTCGGTTTCCCTCGTCGGCTATACCAACGCGGGCAAATCCACGTTGTTCAATGCCCTGACGAAGGCCGGCGCGTATGCCGCCGATCAGCTGTTCGCCACGCTGGATACCACGTCCCGGCGGCTTTATTTGGGTGAGGCGGGGAACATCGTGCTGTCCGATACGGTCGGATTCATCCGTGATCTGCCGCATTCGCTGGTGGCTGCCTTCCACGCAACACTCGAGGAAACGGCAGCTGCCGACCTCCTGCTGCATGTGGTGGATTCGGCCAGTGAAGATCGGGAAGGGCAAATCGCCGCGGTCAATTCGGTGCTGGAAGAGATCGGCGCCGGCACCCTTCCTCAGATCCAGGTCTGGAACAAGATCGACGCCACGCTGGCGAGTCCGGAGGTCCAGCAGGATGCTTGTGGTAAGATCACGCGCGTTTTGCTCAGCGCCCGCACCGGCGAAGGGCTCGAGTTGCTGCGTCAGGTTCTGACCGACGTGGCACTGGAACACAAGGCAGCCCTGGCTGCCGCATCGGAAAGTCCGGAACCCTTTTGAGGGGGCTGGACTTCAACCATTCCCGGAGCGGATTATTACTGTGATCTCAGGCATCCTCATGTCTCTCAACGATCCCAAATGGGGCAATCGCGGCGGCGGCGACAATCGCGGCGGCGGCGACAATCAGGGTCCGCCCGATCTCGAAGAGCTCTGGCGAGACTTTAACCGGCGGCTGTCCGGCATGTTCGGGCGCAGTGGCGGCCTGGGCAACGGTGGGTCCGGCGGTGACGGCGGCAATCGCCTGCCCGAGATGAACTTCCGTCAGTTCGGCGGCGGCATCGGCCTGATCGCGGCGTTCGCGGCAGTGATCTGGCTGGCGAGTGGTTTCTATATCGTCGATGCAAGCCAGCGGGGCATCGTCCTGCAGTTCGGCCGCTTCATCGAGGCGACCGAGCCGGGCCTGCGCTGGCGTATGCCGTATCCGATCCAGACCCACGAGCTGGTGAATCTCACCGGCGTGCGTACCGTCGAGATCGGCTACCGCGGCTCCGAGCGCAACAAGGTGCTCAAGGAAGCCTTGATGCTGACGGACGATGAGAACATCGTGAACATCCAGTTCGCGGTGCAGTACATCCTGAAGGATCCGCAGCAGTACCTCTTCAACAACCGCAATGCGGATGACTCGGTGATCCAGGCCGCCGAAACCGCAGTGCGCGAGATCGTCGGCAAGAGCAAGATGGACTTCGTGCTCTACGAAGGTCGCGAGCAGGTGGCGGCCAACGCCCAGAAGCTCACCCAGGACATCCTCGACCGCTACGCCACCGGGATCCAGGTCAGCAAGGTGACGATGCAGAACGCCCAGCCGCCCGAGCAGGTGCAGTCGGCTTTCGACGATGCCGTGAAGGCGGGCCAGGATCGTGAGCGTCAGAAAAACGAAGGCCAGGCCTACGCCAATGACGTGATTCCCCGCGCCCGTGGTGCGGCCTCGCGCCTGATGGAAGAGGCCGATGCCCACAAGAACCGCGTGGTGGCCCAGGCCGAGGGCGATGCGTCGCGCTTCAAGCAGATCTACGCCGAATACGCCAAGGCGCCCGAAGTGACCCGTCAGCGGATGTACCTCGAAACCATGCAGCAGGTGTTTACCAATTCGTCCAAGGTGCTGGTGGATACCAGAAGCAGCAGCAATCTGCTGAGCCTGCCGCTCGACAAGCTGATCCAGGCCACCGCCGCTCAGGCGCCGGCCGCCGCGGTTGGCGATCCGGCGGCAGCTGCGGCGCGTCCGGCCCAGATGCCGGCAGTGGTCGAGGGCGCCGCTCCGCCTCGGCCGGATGCCCTCTCGGGTGAAGCGCGTACCCGGGAATCCACCCGCAACCGTGAGCGGGGAGATCGCTGATGCGTGACCGTCTTCCATTCTTCGCAGGCGTCGGCCTGTTCGTCTTCGCGATCCTCTCGATGAGTCTGTTCACGGTGGATCAGCGCCAGCACGCGCTGGTCTTCCAGCTGGGTGAGGTGAAAGGGCAGATCAGTGAGCCCGGCCTTCACCTGAAGATTCCGCTCATCCAGAACGTACGGTATTTCGACAAGCGCATCCTCACGCTGGATACGTCCGAGCCCGAGCGTTTCATCACTTCCGAAAAGAAGAACGTGCTGGTCGACCTGTTCGTGAAGTGGCGGATCGTCGATCCCAAGCTTTACTACATCTCGGTTGGCGGCGATGAAACCCGCGCCAAAACCCGCCTCGAGCAGACCGTCAATGCCGGCCTGCGGGAGGAGTTCGGCAAGCGCACCGTGCATGAAGTGGTGTCCGGCGAGCGGGACAAGATCATGGACGAGATGCGCAGCAAGGCGGATCTCGACGCCCGCAAGATCGGCGTCCAGATCGTCGATGTGCGCCTCAAGCGGGTCGATCTGCCGGCCGAGGTTTCCGAATCCGTCTATCGCCGGATGGAAGCCGAGCGCAAGCGGGTTGCCAACGAGCTGCGTTCCCAGGGCGGTGCCGAAGCTGAGAAGATCAAGGCTGATGCCGACAAGCAGCGCGAGGTAATCCTTGCCGAGGCTTATCGGGATGCCCAGAAGATCAAGGGCGAGGGCGACGCCAAGGCGTCGACGATCTATGCCCAGGCTTTTGGCCAGAGCCCCGAGTTCTATGCCTTCTACCGGAGCCTCGAAGCCTACCGCAGCACCTTCAAGAGCAAGTCCGACGTGATGGTGATCGAGCCGAACTCTGATTTCTTCAAGTATCTCAAGTCGGCGGGTGGTCGCGCGCAGGCTGCGCCGGAGTCGTCAAAGAGCGGCAAGAACGGGAAATAATGGGGCGTTCCCTGATCCTGGCGTTTGCCTTGATGCTGGTGCTCGAGGGCATCATCCCCTTCGTTGCACCAGCCACCTGGCGGGAGACTTTCACCCGCCTGATCCGGCTGGCCGACGGGCAGATCCGCTTCGTCGGCCTTGGTTCGATGCTTCTCGGCCTCGTCATTTTGTTAGTCTTTACCTGAGGCGCTTTACCCATGTTGCGTTGGGTTCTACCCGAATACATCCAGGATGCCCTGCCCGCAGAGGCGGCAAAACTGGAAGATCTGCGCCGTCGTCTCCTCGATGCGTTCCGCCTGAACGGCTACCAGCTCGTCGCTCCGCCGCTGCTCGAATACCTCGAGTCGCTGCTCACGGGCGCTGGCCAGGATCTGAATCTCAAGACGCTCAAGCTCGTCGACCAGCTTTCCGGCCGGACGATGGGCGTGCGCGCCGACATCACGCCGCAGGTGGCGCGCATTGATGCGCATCTGCTCAACCGCAAGGGCGTGGCGCGTCTGTGCTACTGCGGCAGCGTTGCCCACGCGATGCCCTCGTGCCTGACCGCCACCCGCGAGCCGCTCCAGCTGGGTGCCGAGCTTTATGGCCACGCGGGTATCGAGGCGGACGCTGAAGTGATCCGCCTGCTCGCCGAGACCTTGCAGATCGCTGGTGTGGGCACGTCCCGCATCGATCTGGGGCACGTTGGGCTGTTCAAGGCGTTGGCTGGCAAGGCAGGGCTGCTGCCCCAACAGGAAGAAGCGCTCTTCGACTGCCTGCAGGCAAAGGATCTGCCCGGTCTGCAGGATCTGCTCGGTGATATTCCGGGTGAGCTGCGCGCGGCGCTGTTTGCGTTGCCGACCCTCTACGGCGGTGCCGAGGTGCTCGCCAAGGCACGCCAGATCATGCCGGCGGAGCCTGAGATCCAGTCCGCGCTGAACGATCTTGAGGAGTTGGCGATCCGCTTGCAAGGCTTGCCGATCAGTTTCGATCTGGCCGACTTGCGTGGTTATCACTACCACAGCGGGGTGGTTTTTGCGGCCTACGGCGGCAATTCCCCCGTGGCGCTGGCGCTGGGGGGGCGTTACGACAGCGTCGGGCGCGCCTTTGGTCGTGGCCGCCCGGCAACGGGTTTCAGCCTCGATCTGCGGGAGCTTGCGACCCAGGTGGCTGATCCGCTTCCGGCGGGGGCCATCCTCGCGCGGGATGGAGGAGAGCAGGGTTTTGCCGAGGCGGTTGCGGGTCTGCGCGCCGCCGGCGAGAGTGTGACGATTGAATTGCCCGGCCATGAAGGCACGTGGCGTGAGGCCGGCTGTGACCGGCGTCTTGTTCTGCGGGGCGGTGCCTGGCAGGTTGAACCGCTTCAGGGAGAGTAATCAAATGGCAAAGAACGTAGTGGTTGTCGGTACCCAGTGGGGCGACGAAGGCAAGGGCAAGATCGTCGACTGGCTCACCGATCAGGCGCAGGGCGTGGTCCGTTTCCAGGGTGGCCACAACGCGGGCCACACGCTGGTCGTCGGCACGACCGAGTACAAGCTCAACCTGGTGCCGTCCGGCATCGTGCGCGAGGGCGTGGAGTGCTTCATCGGCAACGGCGTGGTGCTGGATGTCCATCACCTGCTGGCTGAGGTTCGCGGCCTTGAGGCCGGTGGCATCAAGGTGCGTGATCGCCTGAAGATCAGCCCGGGCTGTCCGCTGATCCTCGGCTACCACTCCGCCGTCGATCGTGCCCGCGAGGCCAAGAAGAGCGCCGGCAGCAAGATCGGCACCACCGGCAAGGGCATCGGCCCCACTTACGAAGACAAGGTGGCCCGTCGTGCGCTGCGCGTCTACGATCTGCTCGATCCGAAGCGCTTTGCCGAGAAGCTGGCTGAGAACCTTGAATACCACAACTTCGTGCTGACCCAATACCTGGGCGCCGAGCCGGTCGATTTCCAGACCGAGTTCGATCAAGCCATGGCTGATGCGCAGGAAATCCTGCCGATGGTCACCGATGTGTCGGCCGACCTGTACGCCATCAACAAGAACGGCGGCAACCTGCTGTTCGAAGGCGCCCAGGGCACGCTGCTGGACATCGACCACGGTACCTATCCGTTCGTCACTTCCAGCAACTGCGTGGCAGGCCAGGCGGCGGCTGGTTCCGGCGTTGGCCCGGGCCGTCTGCATTACGTGCTGGGCATCACCAAGGCCTATTGCACCCGCGTGGGCGGCGGTCCTTTCCCGACCGAGCTGGATTTCGAGACCGAAGGTACGCCGGGCTATCAGATGTCCACCGTCGGCCGCGAGTTCGGCACGGTGACGGGGCGCAAGCGCCGCTGCGGCTGGCTGGATCTGGCGGCCCTCAAGCGCTCGATCATCATCAACGGTGTTTCCGGCCTGTGCATCACCAAGCTGGACGTCCTCGATGGCCTGAAGGAACTCAAGCTGTGCGTCGGCTACATGCTCGACGGCAAGCGCATCGATCTGCTGCCGATGGGCTCCGAGGAAGTCGCCCGTTGCGAGCCGATCCTCGAAACCATGCCCGGCTGGAGCGGCACCACGTTTGGCGCCCAGACCTGGGATGCGCTGCCGCCGGAGGCTCGCGCCTACCTGCACCGCATCGAGGAAATCTGTGAAGTGTCGATCGACGTGATCTCGACCGGCCCCGAGCGGGACGAGACCATCCTCAAGCGTCACCCCTTCGGCGCCTGATCTCGCGCGTCGTCAAACCTGTCTTGCCTTGCGGCCCGGTCGGGCTGTGGGGCAGGGTAGGGCACAAGACCCTGAACATCCTCCCGCAAGAATCCCCGTTTTCCGTCAAGCAGGTTTCACCGCAGGTGAGGCCATGTCATGGCGCTGCGTGGCAGAAAAACAAAAAGCCGATCGAAAAATCGATCGGCTTTCCTGTGTATTCTGGTGCCCAGAAGAGGACTCGAACCTCCACGCCTCGCGGCACTAGTACCTGAAACTAGCGCGTCTACCAATTTCGCCATCTGGGCAGCGAAGCCGCTATTATAGACAAGTCTAATGCGAATGCAAATCCTCCGTGACCTTCACCTGCCTACTGGCGGGGCCCCGATGAGTGTGGCCCGGGTCACGCGCGTCCAGTGCTTTGTGGTGCAGGCTGAGCGGAAGTACAAAACAAAAAGCCGATCGACAAATCGATCGGCTTTCCTGAAACTTGGTGCCCAGAAGAGGACTCGAACCTCCACGCCTCGCGGCACTAGTACCTGAAACTAGCGCGTCTACCAATTTCGCCATCTGGGCAACGAAGGCGCCATTATAGATTAGAAAGAACACGTGTCAACTTACAAGTCCAATAACATCAAAAAACTCAGCAAGCTGCGTCGCAGCGACCCCTTCTTCGAGCGCGAAATCCAGAAATACGATTTCCCGCTGCCCAGCCGCGAGTTCATCATCCAGATTCTCGCCGAGCAGGGCGTGCCGATGCCGTTTCCGGACGTTGCGACGGCCCTCGACATCCTTCCCGAAGAACTTGAATTCTTCGAGCGCCGCATGCGCGCCATGGAGCGCGACGGGCAGGTCATGCGCAACCGGCGCGGTGCCTATCTGCTGCCGGCCAAGGCCGACCTGATCCGTGGCACCGTCCAGGGTCATCCGGATGGCTACGGCTTCGTCGTGACCGACGACGAGCATCCGGACATCTTCCTCGGCCCCAACGAGATGCGCGAGGTGCTCCACGGCGACCGGGTGATGGTCCGGATCGCAGGGCAGGATCGCCGCGGTCGCCCTGAGGGCAAGCTCGTTGAGGTGCTGGAGCGGGCCAATACCCGCATCGTCGGCCGCGTACTGGTGGAAAACGGCGTAACTCTCGTTGTGCCCGAAAATCGCCGCATTTCGCAGGAGATCCTGCTGGCGCCGGGCAAGAGCAAGTCCAAGCCGGTGGCCGGGCAGGTGGTGGTGGTCGAGCTTGTCGAGCAGCCGACCCGCTATGCTCAGCCTGTCGGGCGCATCGTCGAAACCCTCGGCAACTACGCCGATCCGGGGATGGAAATCGAGATCGCGCTGCGCAAGCACGAGCTGCCCCACGAGTTTTCGGCCGACGCCAAGGCCCAGGCGCGGAAGCTCCCCGAGAAGGTCCGCAAGCTGGACTGGAAGGGCAGGGAGGATCTCACCCAGCTGCCGCTGGTCACCATCGATGGCGAGACCGCGCGGGATTTCGACGACGCCGTGTTCTGCGAACGCCAGGGCCGCGGTTTCCGCCTTGTGGTGGCGATCGCCGATGTGTCCCACTACGTCACCGTGGGTTCGCCGCTGGATGGCGAGGCTTACGACCGGGGCAACTCGGTATATTTCCCGCGGCGGGTGATCCCGATGCTGCCGGAGAAGCTCTCCAACGGTCTGTGCTCGCTCAACCCGCAGGTGGAGCGCCTGTGCATGGTGTGCGACATGGCGATCTCCCAGACCGGCGTCGTCAAGCAGTATCGCTTCTATCCGGCGGTGATGTTCTCCAAGGCGCGGCTCACCTACAACCAGGTGGCCGCCGCGCTGTATGACAACGATCCGGCGGCCCTCGAGGTGATTGGCGAACTGCTGCCCCACCTGCAGAACCTCGACAAGCTCTTCCGCGTGCTCCTGAAAGCCCGTGCCAAGCGTGGCGCGATCGACTTCGAGACGCAGGAAACGAAGATGATCTTCGACGATAACGGCAAGATCGCCCAGATCGTGCCGGAGAGCCGGAACGACGCCCATCGGCTGATCGAAGAGTGCATGCTGGCTGCCAACGTCTGCGCGTCGGATTTCCTCCAGGCCAACGAGCATCCTGCGCTTTACCGGGTGCATGAAGGCCCGACGCCGGAGAAGCTCGCGAAGCTGCGGGACTTCCTCGCCGAGTTCGGCATCCAGCTGGGTGGTGGCGAAGAGCCCAAGGCCGGTGATTACGCGCGCCTGCTCGAACAGATCCAGGGCCGCCCCGATCTGCAGCTGCTCCAGACCGTGATGTTGCGCTCCCTGCGTCAGGCGGTGTACAGCCCCGACAACGTGGGTCACTTCGGCCTGGCGTACGACGCCTACACCCACTTCACCTCGCCGATCCGCCGTTATCCCGATCTGCTCGTCCACCGGGCGATCAAGGCCGTGCTGAACGGCGAGCGCTACGTGCCGGCCCAGGACGCCGGCGACTGGGAGGCCATCGGCATGCACTGCTCGATGACCGAGCGGCGCGCCGACGAGGCCGACCGGGACGTGGAAAACTGGCTCAAGTGCTACTACATGCAGGACCGGATCGGCGAGGAATTCGACGGCAGCGTTTCGGCGGTGGTACCTTTCGGCCTTTTCGTGGCCCTGGACGACGTTTTTGTCGAAGGCCTGGTGCACATTTCCGATCTCGGCAACGACTACTTCCACTACGACGACGCCCATCACAGCCTGGTGGGCGAGCGGACCGGCGAGCGTTATCGCCTGTCGGACCGGGTCCGGGTGCAGCTGGTGCGGGTGAACATGGAAGCCAGCAAGATTGACTTCCGGATCATCACCGGCCCGGCGCGCGCCACCGAGCGGGTTGGCAAGACCGTCAAGGATCAGGCTGCAAAGGCTTCGGCTCCGGCCGCTGTCGAGGCGCCCGCGCGGCGTCGGCGGGGCAAGACCGAGGCCGCAAGCGCTGTGGTACCTGCCGTTACGCCTGCGGTTGCGCCGCCCGAGATGCCGGTTGCCAAGGCTAAGCCTGCAGCCCGCAAGTCTGCCGCAAAGCCTGCGCAGCAACCGGCCGAGCAGCCCGTAGCGCGTCCGGCCACGAAATCCGCCGCCAAGCCCAAGGCCGCCAAGCCGAAGGCAAGCCCGAGCGCCAAGCCTGCCAAGGCGGCCTCCAAGACCGCAAAGCCCCGCAAGTCAGCGACGGGCGCCGCAAAGAAGAAAGCAAAACGTGTCTGATAACACTGCCAGTTCCCGTCTCATCTACGGCTTTCACGCCGTCCTCGCCAAGCTCCGCCATGATCCGGAAGCGATCTTCGAGATCTACACCGATTCCAAGCGGAGCGACCCGCGCGCGCGGGATCTCGTCCGCCATGCCGAGCAGCTTGGCACCCGCCTGATCCCGACCGAAGGCGATCGCCTCGACAAGATGGTCGGCACCCGCCGCCATCAGGGCGTGGTGGCCCGCGTCGACGGCCGTCGCAAGGAGCTCAAGCTCGACGACGTGCTCGACGGTCTCACCGAGCCCGCGCTGCTGCTGGTTCTTGATGGCATCCAGGATCCTCACAATCTCGGCGCCTGCCTGCGGGTGGCCGACGCAGCCGGCGCCCACGCCGTCATCGCCCCCAAGGACAAGGCCGTGGGGCTCAACGCCACCGCGGTGAAGGTAGCGAGCGGCGCGGCGGATACCGTTCCGTACATCACCGTCACCAACCTGGCCCGGGCCCTGCGTGAGATGCAGGAAGCCGGCGTGTGGGTGCTGGGTGCGGCGGGGGAATCTGAAAAATCCATCTACACAGTCGACCAGAAAGGCCCGATCGCCTGGGTGCTGGGCGCCGAAGGCGACGGCCTGCGCCGCCTGACCCGCGAAACCTGCGACGAGCTGGTGAGCATTCCGATGTACGGCACGGTGGAGAGCCTCAACGTGTCGGTGGCGAGCGGTCTGTGCCTCTTCGAGGCACGCCGTCAGCGGCAGTGAAGATCGACTACGCCGAAGTCCGCGCGCTGCTGCGGCAAAGCCGCAGCGGGGCGCTGGGCACCCACTCGGTGGCGATGCCGGGCTTTCCCTTCGTGAGCGCCGTGCCTTTCGTGTCGGATGCTTCCGGCCGGCCGGTGTTTCTCATCAGCGGGCTTGCCGAGCATACGCGCAACCTGCTGGCCGACCCGCGGGCCAGCTTGCTGGTGACCGAAGGGGATGGCATCAATCTGGCTCAGGCCCGTCTGACCTTGCTGGGCCGGGTGCAGCCGGTTGATCTGGACGAGGCGTCCCGCCAGCGCTACGTGCGCTATAGCCCGGAATCCGCGCTGTATCTTGAGCTGGGGGATTTCCGTTTCTTCCGCCTGGAGCCCGACAAGGCGCGTTTCGTCGGCGGCTTTGGCCGGATGGGCTGGCTTGCCGCCGAGGCGCCGGCCGCGGCGCTCGATCCGGATACCGAGGCTGGGCTTGTGGCCCGGCTGGAGTGCCAGGTTCCGCCTGGGGTGGCGGTTGTGGGTATCGACAGGGAAGGGCTGGATGTGCGGATTGGCGGCGTGTTGCGCCGTCTTGCGTTGCCCCCTACTGATGGGGGCGCCGCCGCGCTGGAAGCTGCCGCAGCGGCAATCCTGCCGGGGCTGGAAGCGCCGCCCGCAGCAGGAGATTCAAACCTCGCCTGAGCTCAATCGACCCGGTTGAGCTTGTCCATGTATTGCTTGGTGAACACGCGGTCGGGCAGATCCTTGGCCGCCATCTGCGAGTAACGCAGGGTCGATACCTCGCCCTTCTTCAGGGCGTCCTCCATGACCAGCTGGGTGGGGCGCACGCGGCCGCCCAGATCCTTGAACTTGTCGTAACGGCACACCTTCAGCAGGCGGTCCGAGAGGGAATAGAACTCGGCCTTGTAGGGCCAGTTGTTGGGCTGGCGAACCCAGTACAGCACCTTGGCGTAGGTCACGCCGCGGTCGACCGCGGTGAGCTCCAGCACGTGCATCTTCTCGCCGTCGATGGTGTCGGTGCGGATGATCTTCGGCTCGTAGTCACCGGCGAAGTTGGCCCGGGCCAGGTCACCGTTGGCCACCTGGCCGGTGAGGCGCTGGGCGAGTGACAGGCGCACCGGCTGGGATACGTTGGGCATGAACACCCACAGGTCGCGGCCGCGCATCAGCATGGCCTGGCCCTTGTCAGTGGCGGGTTCGAGGGTCTGGACGATGGTGTTCTCGTTGCCCTTGGAGAGGATGCGGTACTTGCGATCCTCGGCCGGCTCACCTGCGCTCACCGACGAGATGTCGATGATGACCTGGAAGCCATCCCGCGGGAAACGAATTTCGTCGGCCTTGGCGACGATGGCTTTGGCCTGATCCACGGCCGCATCGTCGGCCACTACCGGCGCGCCGGACAGCAGCGAGAGGGTCGCAAGCGCAGCGCCGAGGAACCGAGACCGGCAGCTCGAAGGGCTAAATTTGAAGCTCATAGTGTTATCCTTTGAAAGCAAACAACATAGACCGGTGGGGCAATGCAAACAAGCCGCGACGACAGTACGGATGGGACGTCGACGACGGACCCGAAGACGATCATCAGGATCGAAAATGTCAGCAAGATTTATCGTCTCGGTGATCAGGACGTCAATGCGCTGAGGAAGGTCACCCTCGATGTCAAGGAAGGTTACTTCATGGCCATCGCGGGGACGTCGGGGAGTGGCAAGTCCACGCTCCTCAATATTATGGGGTGTATCGATACGCCAAGCGAGGGCAGGGTGTTCATCGAGGGAAAGGATGTCTCCGGGCAGACTCCCGATGAACTCGCCAACATCCGTGCGAGGACCATCGGCTTCATCTTCCAGACCTTTAATCTGCTGCCGGTGCTTTCCGCCGAGGAAAACGTGGAATACCCGCTGCTGCAGATGCCGGAAATCAGCAAGGAAGAGCGTCGCGCGCGGGTGAACGATTACCTCAAACTGGTGGGGCTGGCGAAGTACGCGCACCACCGCCCGAACCAGCTGTCGGGCGGCCAGCGTCAGCGGGTGGCGATTGCCCGGGCGCTGGTGACGCACTCCAAGGTGGTGCTGGCCGACGAGCCCACCGCCAACCTCGACAAGAACACCGGCAAGAGCATTCTTGATCTGATGCAGCGCATCAACGAGGATTGCAAGACAACTTTCGTGTTTTCGACCCACGACAAGCAGGTGATGAGCCGCGCCGTCCAGCAGGTCCGGATGGAAGACGGCCAGCCCACCAAGCTCGGGCTCAAACTCAACGGCACCTGGCGCTTCGTTCCGTACCGGGCCTGATGCGCCGCCGGACGGGCATCTGGCGCACGTCCGGCCATTCACGTTTTACGAGGGGAAAGTAGGAAATGGACAGCTTGAAACCAAAGCTTCGCCGCAGTGCGGTCGCGTTATCGATGATGCTCTGCTGCGGTGCAACTGCGGCGGCCGACGACGACCTAGGGCTTGATGACGTGGCGGGCGAGGGCGGCGTCAAGACGGCCGGCTACCTCCAGTTCGATCTGGCGCGTACCTACGGCGGCCAGGATCACTGGTCGATGGCGCGCTCCCGTGCCGAGGTTTCGGCCACCGGCGGCGACAGCGTCAAGTGGAAGATCTCCGGCCGGGCCGATGCCGACGCGGTGTTCGCCATCGATTCCGGTTTCTATCCGGACGCCGTGCGGCGCGACCAGCAGTATCAGTTCCATCTGCGTGAAACCTACGCCGACTTCTCGCTCGGCGACGTGGATTTCCGCTTCGGTCGCCAGCACATCGTTTGGGGTGAGATGGTCGGGCTGTTCTTTGCCGACGTGGTCTCCGCGCGGGATCTGCGCACCTTCTTCCTGCCGGATTTCGAGCAGCTGCGGATTCCCCAGTGGGCGACCCGGGCCGAATACTACTTTGGTGAAACCCACGCCGAACTGATCTGGATTCCAGTGCCGAGCTACGACAACATCGGCAAGCCGGGGGCCGAGTTCTATCCGCTGCGCCGCGACGCGAAAGTACTGGGTGAAGCCAAGCCCGACAACTCTCTCGGCAACACAAACTGGGGCGCCCGGCTGTCGCGGATGGTCGGTGGCTGGGACGTCTCCGGCTTCTACTACCGCAGCATGGATGTGGCCCAGACTTTCTACTTCACCGGGCTCTCGGGCGGGCAGGCCGAATTCCAGCCGCGCCATGAGCGCATCAGCCAGGTCGGCGCCACCGTGACCAAGGACTTCGGCGACTTCGTGCTGAAGGGCGAGACGGTGCACTCCCGCGGCCGCAAGTTCAATACCCAGAATCCGCTGGACGCGCCCAACGGGCTGGTTGATCAGGACACAATTGATTACGTGGTCGGGGTGGATATTCCCGCCTTCAACGACGGGCGGGTGAATCTACAATACTTCGCCCGCCGCATGCTCGATTACGATGCCCGCACGGGCTTTGAGCGGACCGAAGGCGGTGCCAGCGTCCTGGTGGGCACCCGGCTCGCCAAGAACTGGCAGGCCGAAGCGCTTTACGTATCAATGCTCAACCGCAACGACTACATGTTCCGCCCCAAGCTGATCTGGTCTGCAAACAAGAGCACGCGCGTGGTTTTCGGGGTTGACGCCTTTGGTGGCGCCGCCAACGGCATCTTCGGCCGTTACGCGGATCGCGACCGGGTCTACACCGAGGCCCGGTGGTCTTTCTGACAGAAAATACTGCCCGGAGTAGGTATCATCCGCGCCGGGCGGATTCCCGCAGAAATATTCAGCCATCTTGATGGCGCAGTCATGTTTCCCCTTTTTGGGGCGTCGTGACGTTTTTCTCCGGACGGAATCACGCGCTGCCGTAATATCCGCCCGTTATCATTCAAAGGCTGAACTTTGGCCGTATCCAGGGGAAGTACCTTATGAAACGCTATTTTAAGAACGGCTTGCTGGCGTGCGCCGTAGCCGGTCTGGCAGGGTGCGCCACCACTTATCCGCCGGCGCCGGTGACCGCAGAGGCCGCCGATTATGCCTATCAGATCGGGCCGGGCGATAACGTGAATATCGTTGTCTGGCGCAACCCCGAGCTGTCGATGACGGTTCCGGTGCGTCCGGACGGCAAGATCACCACGCCCCTGGTTGAGGATCTGCCGGCTTCCGGCCGTGATGCCAGCACGCTTGCCCGCGAGATCGAGCAGGCGCTCGGCAAGTACATCCGCGATCCGGTCGTGACCGTCATCGTGACCACCTTCGTCGGTCCTTATTCCCAGCAGGTGCGGGTGGTGGGTGAGGCGGCCAAGCCCCAGACCCTGCCGTTCCGTCAGAAGATGTCCCTGCTGGACGTCATGATTTCGGTCAATGGTCTGACCGACTACGCCGATGGCAACCGTGCCACCCTGCTGCGGACCTCGGAAGGCAACAAGCAGTACTCCGTCCGCCTGAAGGATCTCGTCAAGCGTGGCGATGTTTCGGCCAACATCGAAATGAAGCCGGGCGACGTCCTCATCATTCCCCAGAGCTGGTTCTGACCCCACTCTTGATTTGCCCCCCGGGATGTCCCGGGGGGATGCATTCGGAATCTCCCAATGGAAGACATACTAAGACAGTTGTCGGTGACCCTCCGCGGCATGTGGCTCTATCGCTGGTGGGGCTTGGCGGCCGCGTGGATTGTCGGTCCGATCATCGCCGCGATTGTCTATCTGCTGCCTGACCGCTACGAATCGTCTGCCCGTGTCTATGTGGATACCCAGTCGATCCTGAAGCCGCTGATGTCCGGGCTGGCCGTCCAGCCCAACGTGGATCAGCAGATCGGCATCCTCAGCCGCACGCTGATCAGCCGTCCCAACGTCGAGAAGCTGATCCGCATGGCCGACCTTGATCTGGCAGCCAAGACCAAGGAAGACCGCGAGACGCTGGTGATCAACGTCACCAAGGCGCTGCAGATCCGCGAAGCGGGCCGCGACAACCTCTACACCCTGGCCTACACCGATACCGACCCGGAACGCGCCAAGCGCGTCGTGCAGTCGATGGTGTCGATCTTCGTGGAGTCGGGCCTGGGCGACAAGCGCAAGGATTCCGATACCGCCCGGCGCTTCATCGAAGAGCAGATCAAGGCCTACGAGCAGAAGCTGATCGAGGCCGAGAACCGCCTCAAGGAATACAAGGTCCGCAACATGGGCACCCTCGGTGCCGGTGGCCAGGACTACTTCCGCAAGATGAGCGAGGTGAGCGAGCAGCTCAACCAGGCCAAGCTCGCCCTGCGTGAAGCCGAAAACTCCCGCGATGCCCTCAAGCGCCAGCTCTCCGGCGAAGAGTCCGTCGCGCTGCCCGAAAAGATGTCCAGCGCCTCGCTGGCGTCGATGCCGGTGCCCGAGCTTGACGACCGGATCGAGTCGATGAAGAAGTCCCTCGACGGCCTGCTGCTCAAGTACACCGACAAGCACCCGGACGTCGTGGGCGCCCGCAAGGTGATCGAGGAGCTCGAAGCCCAGAAGTCCGCCGAACTCCAGGCCCGTCGCAAGGCGGCCGCTTCGGCTGCGTCGGGTGCTGGCGCCTCGGTGGGTTCGTCGAGCAACGTGAATCCGGTGTTCCAGCAGATGCGTCTGTCCCTGGCCGAAGCCGAGGCGAACGTCGCATCCCTGCGGGCCCGCGTGGCCGAGTACGACTCGCGCCTCCAGGCCCTGGGTGCAGCGTCGCGTACCCTGCCGCAGCTCGAGACCGAATTCACCCAGCTCAACCGCGACTACGACATCAACAAGAAGAACTACGACGCCCTCGTGGCCCGTCGCGAGTCCGCCACCATGGCGGTCGAGATGGGCGCAACTTCCGGTGTGGCCGACTTCCGCCTGATCGATCCGCCCACGGTGCCGAGCAAGCCGTCCGCGCCCAACCGCCTGCTGCTGATGCCGGCGGCGGGCCTTGCGGCGCTGCTGATCGGCGGGATCGTGTCCTTCCTGATCAGCCAGATCCGGCCGGTGTTCTCCGACACCCAGGTGCTGCGCGAGGTGACCGGGCTGGCCGTGCTGGGCGCGGTGAGCATGATTGGCGACACCGACCGCATGCGCAACCAGCGGCGGAGCAAGGTCTTCTTCCTCGGTGGCGTAGGCGCCCTTGTAGGTTTGTTTGGCGCAATGACCGTCTGGCTGCTGCTGGCGCGGATGGGTTGAGAGGCGAACATGAGCATTATTGAAAAAGCAGTCGAGCGACTTGAGCAGCTGCAGAGGGCTACCTCCGCTCCGGTCGACAACGAAAGCCCGGCTCCGGTGGATGACGGTCAGGCCGCGCGGGTTGCCGTCGCTCCCGTTGCTTCGGCCTTCGCCGATCAGCCGAGCCGCGTCGAGCCGGTGATCGCCGAGCCCGTGCCCGAGGTTGCCGCGCCGCCGGCGCCCGCCGTGCAAGCCAGCGCCGAGGCGAAGTCGGCCGCCGCAGGTAGCACCTCGAAGTACATCGAGATCGACCTGGAGCGCCTGCAGTCCATCGGGATTGTCACCCCGAACGCGCCCCGTTCGCTGATCGGCGACGAGTTCCGGATCATCAAGCGTCCGCTGCTGCGCAACGTGCAGGGCAAGGGCGCCTCGGCGATCGACAACGCCAACCTCATCATGATCACCAGCTCGCTGCCCGGCGAGGGCAAGAGCTTCAGCTCCATCAACCTGGCCATCAGCATGGCGATGGAACTGGATCACACGGTGCTGTTGATCGACGCCGACGTGTCCCGTCCTTCGGTGCTGAACATCCTCGGCCTGCCCCCCAAGAAGGGCCTGATGGACGTGCTCACCAACCCGGGCACCCAGCTGAGCGACGTCATGCTCAAGACCAACATCGAGAAGCTGAACCTGCTGCCGGCCGGCACCCCGCACCCGCGTGCCACCGAACTGCTCGCCAGCGACGTGATGAACAACCTCCTCGAAGAGCTGGCCGAGCGTTACTCCGACCGGATCATCGTGTTCGATTCGCCCCCGCTGCTGGTCACCACCGAATCCCGCGTGCTGGCCACCCACATGGGCCAGATCGTGATGGTGGTCGAATCCAACAAGACCACCCAGGCCGCGGTCAAGCAGGCGCTGTCGACCATCGAGAGCTGCCCGGTCAAGCTGATGCTGCTGAACAAGGCGCTGCAGTCCGGTGCCGGCTCCTACGGCTACGGCTATGGTTACGGCTATGGTTACGGCTATGGTCATGCTCCGAAGGAGAACGCGTGACGACTCCCGCTTCCCGCGCAATGCCGGCGACCTCCGTGCGCCGGCTGGCGCTCCTGTGCGCAGCCCTCGGTGCCGTCGCATCGCCCGCCATCGCCCAGCAGCAGGTGCGTGAGTTCGCGGTGGTCCCTTCGGTGATGGTCACCGAGACGCTCACCGACAATGCCCGTCTGTCCCGGTCGTCTGCGGCCGAGAGCGACTGGATCACCCAGATCCGCCCGATGCTCCGCTTCGAGGCAACGGGTTATCGCGTGAAGGGTGCGATGGACGTCGGCGTCAATTCGTCCTTCTACGGCAACGGCTCGCAGCACGACAGCAACCAGCTGCTGCTCAACGGTAACGGCAAGCTCACCTGGTGGGACAACCACGGCTTCCTCGATCTGATGGCATCGGTGAGTCGCCAGCCCACCTACGCCTTCCGGCCGATCGGCGGCGATACCGTGACCGGCGCCAGCAACTGGTCTGAAGTCCGGACCATTTCGATGAGCCCCAACATCAAGGGGCGTTTTGCCAACACGGGTACCGTCGAGGCCCGTTTTACGGCCAATCAGTCCGATTCCAGCACGACCGTCCTGAATCGGCTTCAGACCAACGTCTGGTCGGTCAGCGGGACTGACCCGCGGGCGTTCGGCAATCTGGGCTGGTCAATGAGTCTCAACGACAGCCACACCTCGCGCACCAACAACCGCGACGTGGATCACCGGACGTTCCGAGCGTCCGCGTTGTGGGCGGTGGATCCCCAGCTATCGCTGCGCCTGATCGGCGGTACGGAAACCAATAACTACTCGACCGTCGACAATAAAACGACGACGATCTACGGGCTTGGAACCGACTGGACACCGACGCCCCTCACGAAGATCTCCGGCACGATCGAGGACCGCTTCTTCGGCACCGGCTTCAACTTGACGGCCGAGCACCGGGGCCCGCAGGTGGCCTTTCAGGGTAGCTACTCGAAGGACATCACGACCACCAGCCAGAACATGACCAGCGCCGTGACCCTGCTGGATCTGGCCAAGCTTTACTGCGCCTCTGAGCCGGCGGCGACGCGGGATGCCTGTATCCGCAGGCTGACCCTGACCAGCACCGGCGCGGATGCGAGCAGCGCGCTGATCGGGCTGCAGTCGGGCCTCGCCAATGGTTTCTACCTCGATCGTCGCCTGCAGCTGGGCGTCACGTTCATCGGTCGACGCAACAGCCTCTCGGTGATCGCGTTCAACTCGAACCGGACGACGATCACCGAGCGCGATTTCGCGGTGACCGAAGACATCACCACCACGTCCAATCTGCGCACCACGGGCGCCACCGTCTCGCTCCAGCACAAGATGACGCCGATCACCACGGCGACCGGCACCTATACGCTGATGCGCAGCCACACCGACTCCACGAGCGTGGGCGGTGCAAGCGACGCGCGTAACCGGATGATCACCGCGGGTGTCTCCACGCGTCTCACGCCCCGTACCACTGGTGCGCTGAATGTGCGTAACAGCCAGGGGGGCGGCATCGCGTCCTACTCCGAGAACGCCCTTTACGGGTCGCTTCTCTTCCAATTCTGAGCACGTCATGTACGAAGCCTATTTCGGTCTGCGGGGCAAGCCCTTCCAGCTCAACCCGGATCCCAGCTTTTTCTACGGCAGCCGTGGCCACCGCCGCGCGATGGCCTACCTCGAATACGGACTGCACCAGAACGAGGGCTTCATCGTCATCACGGGTGAAGTCGGCGCCGGTAAGACCCTGCTGGTGCGCAGTCTGCTCGAGAAGCTCGATTCCAAGAAGATCGTTGCCGCCAATCTGGTGAGCACCCAGATCGACGCCGACGACATCCTGCGGCTGGTTGCCGCTTCGTTCGGCATCCCGAGCAAGCACCTCTCCAAGAGCGACCTGCTGCTGGCCATCGAGGCCTTTCTCGTCAGCACCACCGCCGCTGGCAAGCGTGCATTGCTGATCGTCGACGAAGCCCAGAACCTCACCCAGAAGGCGGTCGAGGAGCTGCGGATGCTCTCCAACTTCCAGCTCGAAGACCACGCGCTGCTGCAAAGCTTCCTGGTCGGCCAGCCGGAATTCCGGGCCATCATGCAGAGCCCCGAGATGGTCCAGCTGCGTCAGCGGGTCATCGCCTCTTATCACCTGGGGCCGCTCGATCTGCAGGAAACTCAGGCCTACGTGGAGCACCGCCTGGCGTGTGTCGGCT
The DNA here is from genome assembly GCF_030161255.1 of Zoogloea oryzae. Lineage (NCBI taxonomy): Bacteria > Pseudomonadati > Pseudomonadota > Betaproteobacteria > Rhodocyclales > Zoogloeaceae > Zoogloea > Zoogloea oryzae. Next base: position 98,087 of record NZ_BSPX01000003.1, on the reverse strand, counting down.
GGAAGGGCAATCCGGCCTTCGATGCGGAAGCCATGCGCGAGATCTACAACGTGAGCCAGGGCATTCCGCGCCGCATCAACGCCCTGTGCGACCGCGTCATGCTGGCCGCCTTCCTGGGCGAGCAGCGTCGGGTGGGCGTCGAGCTGGTGAACCAGATCGTCTCCGAGATGCGTGAAGAGCAGGTCACTCCGACCGCCGTGGGCGCGGCCCCCGTGCCGGTCGGTGGCGCGCAACCGGCTTCCGTGGCCCTTGATCTGCAGCGCCTGCTGGCTGACCCCGAAGCTGCCAGGCTGCTGGCCAACGCTGGCCCGTCCTTCGACATGACACGCTTCGACGAGCGCCTGGCGCTACTCGAGCGCACCCTGTCCACCACCCTCAACACCCTCAGCCAGTTGCTGAAGGCAGCGCCTGCCCAGCAAGAGGCCGGGGCCGAAGGTGGAGCGCCGGCGAAATGACGACTCCCATGTCCCGCGAGGGCGGTTCCATCGTCAATGCGCTCACCATCGACGTGGAGGACTACTTCCAGGTCTCCGCACTGGCGCCGCATTTTCCGAAGGAAAGCTGGAACAGCACGCCGTGCCGGGTCGAGCGGAACGTCCATCGCATCCTTGAACTGATGCACAAGCACGAGGCCAAGGGCACCTTCTTCACCCTTGGCTGGATTGCCGAGCGCTACCCCAAGCTGGTCCGCCTGATCGCCATGGAAGGTCACGAGATCGCGAGCCACGGCTATGGTCACCAGCGTGCCAGCGAACAGACGCCGGAGGCCTTCCTGGCCGACATCCAGCTCGCCAAGGCCGTGCTCGAGGACATCGCCGATTGCGAGGTGAAGGGTTACCGGGCGCCGAGTTTCTCGGTCGGTCTGTCCAACCCCTGGGCCCATGGCGTGATCGAGGCCGCGGGTTACACCTACAGTTCCAGCGTCTATCCGGTCAAGCACGACCACTATGGCGTGCCGGATGCGCCGCGTTTTCCGTATCCCGTCGGCAAGGCGCTGGTCGAGATCCCGATCACCACCGTCCGTCGTCTCGGCCGCAACTGGCCGGTGGGCGGCGGCGGCTATTTCCGGCTGCTGCCCTATCCGGTGTCGGCCTGGGGCATTCGCAAGGTCAATCAGGAAGACCGCCGTCCGGCGATCTTCTACTTCCATCCGTGGGAGATCGATCCGGAGCAGCCCGTCGTCAAGGAGGCGAGCGCCAAGACCCGCTTCCGGCACTACGTGAATCTGGAACGCACCGAAGACCGTCTTGCCCGCCTGCTCCAGGATTTCTCCTGGGGCCGCATGGACGAAGTCTTCCTCCCCGCACTTCAAACCTCAGTCTAAGGTTCCGGGAATGGTATCTGTTGTCAAAGTACGCCCGTTCGTGGCGGGGGATTCTGCGCGCTGGAACGAATTCGTTTTCGCCTGCCCCGACGCCACGTTCTTCCACCGCATCGAATGGCGCGACATCATGGAGTCGGTGTTCCGTCACCGCACCCATTACCTGCTCGCCGAGCGCGACGGCCAGATCGTCGCCGTGCTGCCGCTGGTCGAGGTCAAGAGCCGCTTGTTCGGCCACGCGATGACCTCGCTGCCCTTCGCCGTCTACGGCGGCGTGGCGGGCACCGATGCCGAGGCGATCGCCGCCCTAGAAGCCACTGCCGACGAGCTCGCCCGCAAGTGCGGCGTCCAGCACCTCGAATACCGCAACCTGCGCGAGCGCCACGCCGACTGGCCGCGCCAGGAGCTCTACTTCACCTTCCGCAAGGAGATCCTCCCCGACGAGGAGGCCAACATGCTGGCCATTCCGCGCAAGCAGCGGGCGATGGTGAGGAAGGGCATCAAGAACGGGCTTGTCGCCGAGATTGATCCGAACGCCGACCGCTTCTTTGCACTTTTTTCGGACAACGTGCGGCGTCACGGCACGCCAGCGCTGCCGAAACACTTCTTTGAAGTGCTGCTGAAGGTTTTCGGGCAGGATTGCGAGGTCATGACTGTTTCATCGGCCGAAGGCAAACCTCTCTCCACCGTTCTCACCTTCTACTTCCGCGACGAAGTCCTGCCTTACTACGCCGGCGACGATCTCGCCGCCCGCGACTTTGCCGCCAACGATTTCAAATACTGGGAACTGATGCGCCGGGCCTGCGCGAAGGGCTACCGCATCTTCGACTACGGCCGCAGCAAGCTCGGCACCGGCCCCTACAGCTTCAAGAAGAACTGGGGCTTCGAGCCCATGCCCCTCTCTTACGAGTATCGCCTCTACAAGCGCGACGCCGTTCCCCAGAACAACCCGATGAACCCCAAGTACCGTGCCTTCATCGCCATGTGGCGACGCCTGCCGCTGAGCGTGGCCAACACCCTCGGGCCGCACATCGTCCGCAATCTGGGGTAACCGCCGGTGGCTGACGTCCGCACTCCGCTGCTGTATCTGGTCCATCGCATCCCTTATCCGCCCAACAAGGGCGACAAGGTCCGTTCCTTCAACATCCTGCGCCAGCTGGCCAAGCGGCACCGGATCTTCCTCGGCACCTTCGTCGATCATCCGGACGATGTTCAGTACATCGACAAGCTGTCCGAGTGGTGCGAGGAAAGCCGGGTAATCCGGCTCGATCCGCGCACCGCCAAGATCGCCAGCCTGCGCGGCCTCGTCACCGGCGAAGCCCTCAGCGTTCCGTACTACCGCAACGCCGAGCTTGCCGCCTGGGTGAAGCAGGTGGTGGCCCGCGAAGGCATCCACGAAGCCGTCGCGTTCTCGGGCCCGATGGCCCAGTACCTCGACGCGCCGGGCCTGACCCACCGGGTGATCGACTTCTGCGATCTCGATTCCGCCAAATGGACCCAATACGCCGGCGACCACCGCTGGCCCATGTCCTGGCTTTATCGCCGCGAAGGGCGCCAGCTACTGGCCTTCGAGCGCGCCGCCGCCGCCAAGGCCGAGGCCAGCGTGTTCGTCACCGAGGCCGAAGCCGACCTGTTCCGCAAGGCGGCCCCCGAACTGGTAAGCCGCGTCAGTGCGATGCAGAACGGGGTGGATTCCGACTACTTCTCGCCCGCCAACGGTGGCGCCAGCCCCTATCCGGCCGGCGGCCCGGTGATCGTCTTCACCGGCGCGATGGATTACTGGCCCAACGTGGATGCGGTGGTATGGTTTGCCACCGAGCTGCTGCCCAAGGTGCGCGCGCAGGTGCCCGATGCCCGCTTCTGGATCGTCGGGATGAATCCCGCGCCCGCCGTCCAGGCGCTGGCGGGGGAGGGCGTCGTCGTCACCGGCACGGTGCCCGACGTGCGCCCGTATCTGGCCCATTCGGATGTGATCGTCGCGCCGCTCCGCATTGCCCGTGGCATCCAGAACAAGGTGCTCGAAGCGATGGCCATGGCACGCCCGGTCGTGATTTCCTCGGCACCGGCCACCGGACTCGAGGCCCGCTCGGGGCATGACTGTGAGATTGCCCACAGTGGTGAGGAATTCGTTTCGCGTACTGTCGCATTACTTGCTGATGTAACATTGCGCCGCACCATGGGCCTGGCTGCCCGGGAGGCGGTACTGCGTTCCTACAGCTGGTCGGCCCACCTGGCGGCGCTTGAGAAGCTGCTGGGTGCATCCACCCATTGTTCTGGCGTTGCGCATGGCGCGCAATGACTGTTTGGATTTCATGAACGATCCCCGCCCCCTGGTGATTCACGTGGTCTACAGCTTCGACGTTGGCGGGCTGGAGAACGGGATCGTTAACCTCATCAACCGGATGCCGCCGGAGCGATTCCGGCACATGATCGTTGCGCTCACCCGCTGCGTCCCGAGCTTCTGCGAACGCATCAAGCGCAGCGACGTCACCTTCATGTCCATTGAAAAAGGCGAGGGCCACGGGATCAAGCTGTACCCCACGCTGTACCGGCTGTTCCGCGAGCATCGCCCGGCCATCGTGCATACCCGCAACCTGGCCGCCCTTGAGATGGTCGTGCCGGCCTGGGCGGCGGGTGTGCCCGTTCGCATCCACGGCGAACACGGCTGGGATGCGTCCGATCTCGAAGGCGTCAGCCGCAAGTTCCAGCTGCTGCGCAAGGCGTATTCGCCCTTCGTGTCGGGCTACGTGGCGCTGTCGAAGCGGATCGAGTCCTACCTCACCGACAAGGTGGGCGTGCGGGCCGATCGCGTGCGGCGCATCTGCAACGGTGTCGATACCGAGCGCTTCGTGCCCGTCGCCACCCGTGGCGAGATTCCTGGTTCGCCGTTCAACGATCCCGGCTTGGTGGTCTTCGGGGCAGTAGGGCGCCTGCAGGCCGTCAAGGACCACGCCAACCTGATCCGCGCCTTTGGCGAACTCGTGCGAGGCAGCCCGGACGCGGCCCGTCGCGCCCGGCTGATGATCGTCGGTGGTGGCCCGCTGCAGGCCGAGCTCAACGCGCTGATCAAGGCCGAGCAACTCGAACAGCACGTCTGGATGGCCGGAGAGCAATCCAACATCCCGCTGATGAATAGCGGCATGAACGTCTTCGTGCTGCCTTCGCTGGCCGAAGGCATCTCCAACACCCTGCTCGAGGCGATGGCCTCCGGCCTGCCGGTGGTCGCCACCCGGGTGGGCGGCAACGCCGAGCTGGTGGTCGATGGCGAAACCGGCCTGCTGGTGCCGTCCGCCGATCCGGCTGCGCTGGCCGGCGCGACGGCCGCGCTCCTCGCCGACCCGGCCCGGGCTGCGGCCTTCGGCGCTGCCGGCCGGACGCGCGTGTGCGCCCAGTTCAGTCTTGATGCAATGGTTGGCAGCTATCTTTCGCTTTACGAAACGCGCCTCTGCGCGGCCCAGCCCGGTTCCGCGGCTGCCATCCAATCCAGAAACGCCCTTCACTGAAAGAAAACAGATTCCATGTGCGGCATTGCTGGCCTTTTTGATACCCGCGGCAGTCGCGATTTCGATCGCGACCTGATGAAGCGGATGAACGACATCCAGTTCCACCGGGGGCCGGATGAGGGTGATCTTCACTTCGAGCCCGGTGTGGCCCTCGGTCATCGCCGGCTGTCGATCATCGACCTCTCCACCGGGCAGCAGCCGCTGTTCAACGAAGACGGCACTGTGGCCGTGGTGTTCAACGGCGAGATCTACAACTTCCAGGAGCTCGTGCCCGAGCTCGAAGCCCTCGGCCACCGCTTCCACACCCGCAGCGACACCGAGGTCATCGTCCACGCCTGGGAATCCTGGGGCGAAGAGTGCGTGCAGCGTTTCCGCGGGATGTTCGCCTTCGCCCTGTGGGACCGCAACAAGCAGACCTTCTTCATGGCCCGCGACCGCCTGGGCGTGAAGCCGTTCTTCTACGCGATCCTCGACGACGGCACCCTGGTCTTCGGCTCCGAACTCAAGGTGCTGATGCAGCACCCGGGCCTCGATCGCCGCATCGATCCCCACGCGGTCGAAGAATATTTCGCCCTTGGCTACGTGGCCGAGCCGCGCACCATCTTCAAGGGCGCAAAGAAGCTCCAGCCTGGCGAGAGCCTGTGCATCCGCCGCGGCCAGCCGATCCCCGCGCCCAAGCTCTACTGGGACGTGCGCTTCACGCTCGACAACCCGCTGTCCCTCGAAGACGCCACCGCCGAGCTCACCGAGCGCCTGCGCGAATCCGTCCGCCTGCGCATGATCTCCGACGTGCCGCTGGGCGCGTTCCTGTCGGGCGGTGTGGATTCCAGCGCCGTGGTGGCGACCATGGCCGGGCTGTCGCCCGATCCGGTCAACACCTGCTCGATCGCCTTCGACGACCCGGCCTTCAACGAATCCGAGTTCGCCAAGATGGTGGCCGACCGCTACCAGACCCGGCACTACGTCGAGACCGTCAAGTCCGACGACTTCGACCTCATCGACACCCTGGCCGCGCTCTACGACGAGCCCTACGCCGATAGCTCGGCGATCCCGACCTACCGCGTCTGCCAGCTCGCCCGCAAGCACGTTACCGTGGCCCTGTCGGGCGACGGCGGCGACGAGAGCATGGGCGGCTATCGCCGCTACCGCATGCATCTGATGGAAGAAAAGATGCGCGGCTCGATGCCCGCCGGCATCCGCCGTCCGGTGTTCGGGCTGCTCGGCCGGATGTACCCCAAGGCTGACTGGGCGCCGCGGATGTTCCGCGCCAAGACCACCTTTCAGGCCCTGGCCCGGGATTCCGTGCAGGCGTATTTCCACTCCGTGTCGATCCTGCGCGACGACATGCGGCGCAGCCTGTTCTCCAGCAAGTTCCGCGCAGAGCTCGCCGGCTACAACGCGCTGGAAGTCTTCCGCCGCCACGGCGATGCGGCCCAGACCGACGATCCGCTGGCCCTCATCCAGTACCTCGACACCAAGACCTATCTCGTGGGCGACATCAACACCAAGGTCGACCGCGCCAGCATGGCCCACTCCCTTGAAGTGCGCGAGCCGCTGATGGACCACAAGCTGGTTGAATGGCTGGCCACGCTCCCGTCCGGCCTCAAGATCAAGGGCCAGGAAGGCAAGTTCGTCTTCAAGAAGGCGATGGAGCCGATGCTGCCCCGCGACGTGCTGTATCGCCCCAAGATGGGTTTTGCCGTGCCGCTGGCCCGCTGGTTCCGCGGCCCGCTCAAGGAGCGCGTCCGCGAAGCCATCCTGGGTTCCACCCTCGCCGAAACCGGCATCTTCAACCGCGAATACCTTGAGCATCTGGTCGATGCCCACCAGTCCGGCGCCCGCGACTACAGCGCGCCCCTGTGGACCACCATGATGTTCGAAGCCTTCCTGCGTAACAGCCAAGCCGCGGCCCCGAAACCCGCCGTGGCCGTGATGAGTCAGTAAATGCGCGTCCTCCACGTTCTCGATCACTCGATCCCGCTGCACAGCGGCTACACCTTCCGCACCGCGGCCATCCTGCGCGAACAGCGCGCCCTGGGCTGGGAGACCTTCCACGTCACCTCGCCCAAGCAGGGCAAGACCGCCGCGGCCATGGAAGACGTGGACGGCCTGCGCTTCTACCGTTCCGAAGTGCCGCCCGCTGGCCCGGCCGGGATCAACGAATGGCGCCTGATCCGCGCCACCGAAGCCCGCCTCGAACAGCTCGCCCGCGAACTGCGTCCGGATGTCATCCACGCCCACTCGCCGGTGCTCAACGCCATCCCGGCGATCCGCGTCGGCCGTCGGCTGGGGATTCCCGTCGTCTATGAAATCCGCGCTTTCTGGGAAGACGCCGCGGTGGACCATGGCACCACCTCGGAGGGCAGCCTGCGCTACCGCGCCACCCGTGCCCTCGAAACCTGGGCCATCAAGCGCGTCGATCACGTGTTCACCATCTGCGAAGGCCTGCGCCGCGATATCGTCGCCCGGGGCGTTCCCGAAACCAAGGTGACGGTCATCCCCAACGCCGTGGACGTGGAAGGTTTCCAGCTTTCCGGCGCCGCGGACGAAGCCCTCAAGGCCAAGCTGGGCCTGCAGGGCAAGACGGTGCTGGGCTTCGTGGGTTCGTTCTACGCCTACGAAGGCCTCGATCTGCTCCTTGACGCCTTCGCCGCGATGCACGCTGGCCAGCCGGATCTGCGCGTGCTGCTCGTGGGTGGTGGCCCCCAGGACGCCAACCTCAAGGCCCACGCCCAGCGCCTCGGCATCGCCGACAAGGTGGTGTTCACCGGCCGCGTGCCCCATTCCGAAGTCAGCCGCTACTACGATCTCATCGACCTGCTGGCCTATCCGCGCCACTCGATGCGCCTGACCGAGCTGGTCACGCCGCTAAAGCCGCTGGAGGCGATGGCCCAGGGCCGCATCTTCGTGGCCTCGGACGTGGGCGGCCACAAGGAACTCATCCGCGACGGGGAGACCGGTCGCCTGTTCGCCGCCGGCCAGGTGCCCGCGCTGGTGGCGACCCTCAACGACATGCTGGCCCACCGTGATCGCTGGCCCGCCATGCGTACCGCCGGCCGTCACTTTGTCGAAGACGTTCGCAACTGGAAGAACAGCGTCGCCAACTACAAGGCGGTGTACGGCCGGCTCGCGCCGAGATCGGCGGCATGAAATTCGCTGATCTGAAGATTGCGCTGGTCGGTCCGCTGCCGCCGCCTGCCGGTGGCATGGCCAACCAGACCCGGCAGCTCGGCGAGCTGCTGCGCGGGGAGGGCGCCGAAGTCGAGGTGGTGCAGGTGAATGCCCCGTACCGCCCGGCCTGGGCCGAAAAGCTCAAGGGCGTCCGCGCGCTGTTCCGGCTGGTTCCGTATCTGCTGCACCTGTGGCGCGCCGCCGGCAAGGCGGATCTGCTGCATGTGATGGCCAACTCCGGCTGGTCGTGGCATCTGTTTGCCGCGCCGGCGATCTGGATCGGCAGCCTGCGGGGCAAGCCGGTGGTAGTCAATTACCGGGGCGGCGAGGCCGAGCGTTTCCTCAATCGCTCGGCGGATTCCGTGCGTGCCAGCATGCGCCGCGCGGCGATGCTGGTGCTGCCGTCCGGTTTCCTGAAGGAAGTCTTCGACCGCTTCGGGATGGAAGGGCGGATCGTCTCCAACATCATCGATCTGGCACGCTTCCGCCCGGCGGACGCAACCCGCAAGCCGGCGGCCCACATCGTGGTGGCCCGCAACCTCGAGCCCATCTACGGCATCGACACCGCGCTGAAGGCTTTCGCGCTGGTTGCCCAGGCGCGGCGTGACGCCCGCATGTCGGTCGCCGGCACCGGCCCCCAGGCCGCCGAGCTGCAGGCGCTGGCCGCCAGCCTCGGAGTTGCCGACAAGGTCGTCTTCACCGGCCGGCTCGACCGCGACCAGATGGCCGCGCTGTACCGGGATTCCGATCTCACCTTCAACCCGAGCCGCGTGGACAACATGCCCAACTCGGTGCTGGAGGCGCTTGCGAGCGGTGTGCCGGTGGTGACCACCAACGTGGGCGGGATTCCATTCATCGTCGAGAACGAGGTTACCGCGCTGCTGGTGCCTGCCGACGACCCGCAGGCGATGGCCGATGCCGCGCTGCGCTTCCTCAACGATGCGGCCTTTGCTGCGCAGATCCGCGCGGCAGGCCAGGACGACGTCCGGCGTTATGCCTGGTCGGCCGTCAAGAATGAACTGCTTGCCGCGTATGCCGACGCCTGCCGTGCCTCGGGCTCGGCCCGCCGGACGTAGGAGCCCACATGTCTGACCTGTACACCCGCTTCGTCGCCAACGTCCTCTTTCCCGTCCAGGAACGTCTCAAGCACCACGACACCGTGGCGATCCGCCAGGAGATGGAAGACGTCCAGTGGTGGCCCCGGGAGCGCATTCTCGAAAAGCAGGCCCAGCGCCTGAAGGCCTTCCTTGCCGACATCGGCGCCCACACGCCGTACTACCGCGAGCTCTTCGCCCGCACCGGTTTCGACCCGAAGACGGTGACCGGCCCGGCCGACCTGCAGAATCTGCCCTTCCTCACCAAGGCGGTGATCAAGCAGAACAGCGACGGCCTGCGCGCCGACGACGCCAAGGGCCTGGCGCGCTTCAATACCGGCGGCTCCAGCGGCGAGCCGCTGATCTTCTTCATCGGCACCGAACGTGTCACCCACGACGTGGCCGCCAAGTGGCGCGCCACCCGCTGGTGGGACGTGGACATCGGCGACCCGGAGATCGTCATCTGGGGCTCGCCCATCGAGCTGGGCACCCAGGACCGCGTGCGCCTGATCCGCGACAAGCTGATGCGCACCGAGCTGCTGCCGGCCTTCGAGATGTCCGACGCCAAGGTCGAGGGCTTCATCGCGCGCATCCGCGAGATGCGTCCGAAGATGCTCTTCGGCTATCCGTCGGCGATCAGCCACATCGCTGCCCACGCCGAGAAGAAGGGCATCCGCCTCGACGACCTGGGGATCAAGGTGGTGTTCGTCACCTCCGAGCGGCTTTACGATCACCAGCGCGAGGTCATCAGCCGGCTGTTCAAGGCGCCGGTCGCCAACGGCTACGGCGGCCGTGACGCGGGCTTCATCGCCCACGCCTGCCCGTCGGGGTCGATGCACATCACGGCCGAGGACATCGTCGTCGAGATCATCGACAGCGATGGCAACGTACTGCCGCCGGGGCAGTCCGGCGAGATCGTCGTGACACACCTCGCAACAAGAGATTACCCATTCGTGCGCTACCGCACGGGCGATGTCGGTGTCCTGAGCGATCATGCCTGTCCATGTGGTCGGGGACTGCCCATTCTGAGCGAGATCCAGGGGCGCAGCACCGATTTCGTGATCGCCGCCGACGGAACCGTGATGCATGGCCTGTCGCTGATCTATGTGCTCCGGGATATTCCCGGCGTGGCTTCGTTCAAGATCGTCCAGGAAACCAAGGCCCTGACGACGGTCTTCGTGATTCCCGGCGCGGCTTTCGAACCCGGCGACGTGGGGCGCATCGAGAGCGGCCTGAAGCGTCGTCTGGGCGAGTCGGTCGCCATCGACGTCAAGCTGGTGGACGAGATTCCGGCCGAGAAGTCTGGCAAGTTCCGCTACGTGATCAGCCGCGTCGCGGCCTGACAGGGTTTGGGTGGTTGACGGTCTTGCTGACCGATTGGGGCAAACGCAGTGCGTGACATACTGGTCTTATTACTCTTTTCGTACGGCGCCCTCAGGGCACTGAAGTCGCCGTACAACGGCGCGCTGCTGTGGGTGTGGATCGGCCTGATGAACCCCCACCGGCTGGGCTGGGGTTTTGCCTACACCATGCCGCTGGCGATGATCTCGGCCGTGCTGATCGTCATCGCGATGGCCGCCCACCCCAAGCATGTGAGCGCCCCGACGGCGCCACCCGTGACCGTGCTGGCGATCTTCGTGGCGTGGATGGGCATCACCACGCTCACCGCGATCCACCAGCCCGAGAGCCTCTCGATCTACCTCGACGTCATCAAGGTGCTGATGATGGTGCTGGTGGTGGCGTCGACCATGCAGACGCGGGAACAGATTACCGGCTTCGTGGGCGTCACCGCGATGTCGATTGCCTACTTCGGGGCGAAGGGCGGCCTGTTCACCCTGATGACCGGTGGTTCGTTCCGGGTGTGGGGGCCGCCCCAGAGCGTGGTCGAGGGCAACAATGAACTCGCCGTCGCCCTCGTGATCACCATTCCGCTACTGTATTTCCTGTCCCTGCAGGTGGAAAAAGTGGTGACGCTGCCGGTGCTGCGGCCCATCGGCAAGACCTGGGTCCGGCGCGGTCTTTACGTCACCATGTTCCTGTGCGCGGTGGCGGCCATCGGCAGCCACTCCCGTGGCGCGCTGCTGTCGATCGCGGCGATGTTCTCGGTGTTCTGGTGGCGCAGCAAGTCGAAGCTCTCGATCGGTCTCGTGCTCCTGATCCTCTCTCCGGCGATGGTCTACTTCATGCCTGAAGAGTGGACCTCGCGGATGGAGACCATCAAGACCTACGATCAGGATGAATCCGCGCTGGGGCGTCTCAACGCCTGGATGATGGCGATCAACATCGCCAACAGCCGTGTGCTCGGCGCGGGCTTCCTCACCAACACCCCGATCATTTACCAGATGTACGCGCCCAACTCGAACTTCATCCTGGTGGCGCACAGTATCTATTTCCAGGTGCTGGGCCAGCACGGTTACATCGGGCTCATCCTCTACCTGCTGTTCTGGGGGCTGACCTACCGGACTGCCGGGCGCCTGATGAAGTATGCGGTGGATCGCCCGGATTTCGAGTGGGCCGGCCAGCTCGGTTCGATGGTCAAGGTGAGCCTGATCGGCTTTGCGGTGGGTGGCGCCTTCCTGAGCCTGGCCTATTGGGACATGCCGTTCTATTTCATGGCGATGGTCGTGATGACCGAAAAGTGGATCAAGAAACGACTGGCCGAGGAGTCGGCCACTGCAGGCGCGACGCCCGCCGGGCAGTCCCCGGCGCAGGCCGGAGTCGGCCGCCTGCAGGCAACCTCCAGCTGACGAGACACATTGATGACTTCTCTTGACCATAAATCGACTGCCATGGCTGATCAGCTGATCGACAGCAAGGTGCTTTCCGGTACCCGGCGGGGTAGCGGCTTCCTTGGGCTGGTCGTCGTGCTCATCGCCTGGGGCGCGATCCTCTTCAGCTTCCGCACCCAGGTGCGGATGGTGCTCGACGCCTGGGACACGCTGCCCAGCCACGAGCACGGCTACGTGGTGCTGGTGGTGGTGGCCTACCTGCTGTGGAGCAAGCTGCCGGTGCTGCGCGGGGAATACTGTCGCCCGTCCTGGAAGGGTTTTGCGGCGCTCGTCCTGACCGGTTTCCTGGCCATGCTGGGCGAGCTGGTGTCGGTGGCGGCGGTGGTGCAGTTCGCCATCGTGCTGATGATGATCAGCGCAGTCTGGGCGGTGACGGGCGACGAGATCTTCCGTCGCGTGCTCGGCCCGCTGTTCTTCCTGCTGTTTGCGGTGCCCTTCGGCCAGGAGATCCTGCCGGTGCTGATGAACTGGACGGCCGACGCGACCGTCGTGGCCCTGCGTCACAGCGGCGTGCCGGTCTATCAGGAAGGCCGCAACTTCGTCATCCCGAGCGGCCAGTGGTCGGTGGTGGAAGCCTGTGGCGGCATCCGCTACCTGCTCACCTCGGTGTTCATCGGTGCGGTCTTTGCCTATCTCACCTACACCCAGTGGCGCAAGCGCATCCTGTTCATGCTGTGGGCCATCGTGATGCCGCTGATCGCCAACTGGATCCGCGCCTATGTGATCGTGATGGTGGCCCACAAGACCGCCAACGAATGGGGCCTCGGCCTGAGCCACATTGCCCTGGGCTGGGTGATCTTCGGCGTCTCGATCTTCGCGAGCTTCGCCATCGGCGCCCGCTGGCGCGACCCGGTGCCCGAGCACGCCCCGTCGAGCCATGGCGTCCAGGCGCCAATGCCGGTCCTGATGGGCGCGACCCTGCTCGCCGCGGCGATACCCTTCGGCTGGCACATGGTCGTTCAAGTCCTCCAGGCGCCGGATTCGTCCAACACGCCGTCGTTGCGGCTTGAATCCCTGGCGACCTTGCCCCAGGGCGAGTCGGCCGACGACGCGATCCGCCCCCATTTCCCGGGTGCGCGGGTGGTCCATCAGGCGACCTACACGTATCAGGGTCAGCCGGTCGACGTTTTTGTCGCCTATTATCGTAATCAGACGCAGGGCACCGAGCTGATCAACATCCAGAATCAGCTTGAACCCACCAAGAAATGGGGCTGGTCGATCTCCACCCAGCCGCCCAACGACAGCCCGAACGTGCCTGATGTGCGGCTCGAAGGCTTCGTGAAGAAAGGCGTCCATGCGGCCGTCTATCACTTCTATTGGGTGAATGGCATGACCACCACCAGCGATTTCACCAGCAAGATCCTCGAAGCCCTATCGCGGCTCCGTGGCCGGGGCGACGACGCTGCTGCGGTGGCGATCACCGCCTATAGTCCCGACAGCGTCGAGGCTGCCCGCGTCAGGACGGCGGCCTTCGCGAACGAGCACATTGCCGGGATCCTGGCCGATCTCGAACGCACCGCGACCGCCGACCGGAAATAAGGACGCATGACCCGAAACGCGTCGGTTGGCGCATGCCTTATCGTTGCCAGCATCTTCACGCCGATCCAGGGAGGGTCTGCGACCGTCTATTCGAACCTGTGCCGTTACGCTCCGAAGGGGCGGATGGTCGCCCTGGCGACCCGGCGCGACTACAACGACGGTGCCGAGATCGCGGGCTGGCGCGCCCATGACCAGAACTGCGGCTTTCCCGTGTACCGGCTGGATCTGCTCCGGCCGCGGATCAGCCGGCCGGCCCACAAGCTGATCGCTGCCTGGCGCTTCCTCACCATCGACGTTCCGCTGCGGCTCCGGGTCATCTGGACGGTCTGGAAACTCATCCGCCGGCATGGCATCGAGGTCATCTGCATCGGCGAGCTGGCCTCCACCGCCTGGCTGGGCGAGTTCTTCCAGCGGGTCTTCGGCAAGCGCATGGTGATATACGTGCATGGCGAAGAGATCACCACCCGCTTCGACGCCGGCTCCTTCGGTGCCAGTCGCGCAACCCACCTGCGCGCCGCCGATGCGGTGGTGGCGGTGAGCCGCTTCACCCAGCGGGTGCTGGTGGATGAGATGGGGATTTCCCCGGATCGCGTGTGCCTCATCGAAAACGGCGTCGATACGAAACGATTCTCGCCCGGCCCGGACGACCCCGCGTTCCGTGCCCGTTTCGGGCTCGCGGGCAAGCGGATCGTCGTGGCCGTCGGCCGCCTGATCGCCCGCAAGGGCTTCGACCAGACCATCCGTGCCTGGCCCCGGATCTTTGCCGCCCACCCCGACAGCCATCTGCTGATCATCGGCGACGGCCCTCAGCGGGCGTCGCTGCAGGCGCTGGTCGACCAGTCCGGCGTGGCCCACAGCATCACTCTGGCGGGCGCTCTCAGCGACGCCGATCTGCTCTCCGCCTATCGCAGCGCGGCGCTGTTCGCGATGCCCAACCGCACCATGCCGGACGGCGACACCGAAGGCTTCGGGTTGACCTTCCTCGAGGCCAACGCCTGCGGCCGGGCGGTAGTCGGCGGCCGGGCGGGCGGGGCGGTCGAGGCCGTGCAGAATGGCGTCAGCGGGCTGCTGGTGAATGGCGAGCGGGTCGATGAGATCGCCGACGCGATCCTGCGGGTTCTTGGTGACGACGCCTTCCGGGCCCGTCTCGAGGCTGGCGCCCTGGCCCATGCCCAGGCCCACAGCTGGGAGCACAGCGTCCAGATCTTCCAGAATCTCTGCGAACGCCTGCAGAACAAGGGAGGCAAGCATGGCTGAACCCCGCACGCTGCTGGTCATCGCCGGCGAGTTTCCGCCCCTCAAGACCATCGGCCGGATCCGCACCGTCAAGTTCGTCGAGCACCTGCGCCGCTATGGCTGGCGCTGCATCGTCGTCACCTTGCAGCCCTCGGGCCGCGAGGGCAACTACGACGAGGCGCTGATGGCCGAGATCGTCGATGGCGACGAGATTATCCGCCTGCCGCTGCGCAACCTCGAGGTCGAGATCGCCGATACCGTGAAGCGGCTGCTGGGCCGACAGCCCGCCTTGCCCGCGCCTGTTGCTGCGGCACCTGCGACAAAGCCGGCGCCTGCTGCAACCCGGGCACCTGTGGCGCAGCCGGGCGGCGGGCTGATGGACAAGGCCCACGGGATGATCCGCTGGGTGCTGCGCACCCTCGTGAACGTACCCGACGACTTCCGCCCCTGGGCGCAGGATGCCCTCAAGGTGTGCCGCGCGCTGTGCGCCGAGCGCCAGATCGACGCGATCTACACCACGCTCCCGCCGTTCTCCAGCCTTCACGTGGGCCACGAGCTGCGCAAGGAAACCGGCCTGCCGTGGATCGCCGACTACCGCGACCTGTGGTACGGCGATGTGCTGCGCGAGTGGATGCCCGAGTGGCGCAAGAAGATGGAGTTCCGGATGGAGCGCCGGCTGCTGCGCCGGGCCGATGTGATCGTCACGGTGTCCGAGCCCAAGACGGCTTACATGCAGCGCCTGCATCCGCAGCTCAAGGCCCGCTGGGAGACGCTCACCAACGGCTACGACACCGAGCTCTACGGCAGCCGTCAGCGCACGCGGCCGTTTAGTGGCGACACCATCGAGTTCGTCTACACCGGTCGGTTGTTCAAGAACCGCAAGGGCTATGCCTTCGCCGAAGCCCTCGGGCGCATCCACCGTTCCGATCCGGCGCTCGCCGGGCGCGCGCGTGTGCGCATCATCGGCGGCGTCGAGCCCGAGATCCAGCGTCGTTACGACCAGATCATTGCCGAGTACGGCATCGGCCATCTCTACGATTTCGTCGGTGATGTGAGCTATGGCGAAGCGATGGACGCCCAGGTCAATTGCGACTACCTGCTGCTGATCGTCGATACCGGTGAGACCTCCGACGGGGTGATCCCCGGCAAGCTCTTCGAGTACGTCTCGGTGCGCCGCCCGATCTTCGCCCTGTGCGACCCGGGCGCGACCCAGCAGATCATCGACAAGGCCGGCCTCGGCAAGACGGTGCCGGCCGAATCGGTGGATGCCTGCGAGGCGATGTTGCGTGAGTGGCTCGCCCGGCCGGTGCCCGAAACCGTGCAGGCCGACGAAGCCTATCTCGCCCAGTTTGACCGCAAGGCCATCACCGAACGCTTCGCCCGGGTGCTGGACGAAGTGGTCGCCGGGCAGCCGGGGAGGGCAGGGCGATGAGCCTCGGCGCGCTCAAGCAGTGGGTCAAGGAATCCGCGGCGAAGACCATCTGGGCCTATGGCCCGAAGGAGCTCGCTTCCCGCCTGCGGGAGATCGGCGTGACGCCGGGCTCGACGCTGGTTGTCCATTCGTCCTGGCTGCCGCTTAGCGGCTTCAAGGGCAAGCCGGCGGATGTGGTGCGTACCTTCAAGGAAGCCGTCGGGCCTGAAGGGCTGCTGGTGATGATGTCGATGCCGTATCACAACATGAGCTCGGCCCAGTGGCTCGCCACCGGCAAGCCCATGAACGTGGCCCGCAGTCCGTCGATGATGGGCATCGTGTCTGAGGTCTTCCGGCGCAGCGCGGGCGTGGTGCGCAGCCTGAGCGTGACCCATCCGCTCCTGGCCTGGGGCCGCGACGCCGACGCCTTCGTGGCCGGGCACGAAGTTGCCGAGAAGCCCTTCGGCGGCGAGTCGCCCTTTGCCCGGCTGCTCGAACGCAACGCGCTGATCCTCGGTTTCGACGCGCCGTTCTCCACCTTCACCTACACCCATTTCGTCGAAGACCAGCTTGCTGCGACGCTGCCTTTCCCGCTCTACGAGCCGGACCTGCACGCCGGTGTGGTGATCGACCGGGCTGGCGAGCGGCGCACCTGTGCGGTGCGGGTGCTCGCCGCCCAGGCCAACAAGCTGCGCCGCGAACCGCGGCTGGTGGCTCATCTCGACAAGGTCGGGGTGCTCCACCACGGCAAGCTCGGCAATACGCGCCTCACCTGGATCCGTGCGGCCGACCACAGCCGCGAATCGGCCCGCTTCGTGGCGGGCGGCGCCCATTTCTTCGACTTTCCTGAAACGGCAGGCGCGCGGCCCTGAGCCGCCCGTGACCGCATGAAGCCCGGAAACCAACGATGAGCCTCAGTGAAACTCTCCGCCAGAAGGGCCTCGTGCTGCGCGATACCCTCGGCATCGGCATGACGACGCCCGTCGATAATCGCGTGCATCTGGATGCCGCCATCGCCTGGCTCAAGCTGGCCCAGGACGTGACCGGCAACGGCGGCGTCGCTCAGACCTTCCTGGTCCGCTCGCGGCGCTGGGCCCCGTCCTACCCCGAAACTACCGGCTACATCATCCCCACCCTGTATCGCTACGCGGCGCTGGCCGGCGACGACGACTGCCGTGCCCGGGCGCGTCGCATGGCCGACTGGGAGATCAACATCCAGCTGCCCGGCGGCGGCGTGCTGGCCGGTGCCCTGGGCGATTCTGATCAGCCGACGGTGTTCAACACCGGGCAGGTGATCTTCGGCTGGGTGCGCGCCTTCGAGGAAGAGCGCAACGAAGCCTACCGCGACGCCGCCGTGCGCGCGTCCACCTGGCTGTGCGACATCATGGATGACGACGGCTGCTGGCGGCAGTTCGGTTCGCCGATGACCGGCAAGTCGATCAACACCTACAACACCCGCTCGGCCTGGAGCCTCGCGCGCACCCACGAGATCACCGGCGAGAAGCGCTTCCTCGACGCGGCCGTGCGCAACTGCGAATGGGCACTCACCCAGGCTCGCGCCAACGGCTGGCTCGACACCAACTGCCTGCAGGACAACACCCAGCCCTTCACGCACACCATCGCCTACGCCATGCGCGGCCTGCTCGAGATCGGCGATTACGCTGGCCGGGAGGATTTCATCCAGGCCGCCCGCCGGATCGGCGACGCGATGATCGCGGCCCTGCCGGCCGATGGGTTCCTTCCGGGACGCTTCGACCAGGACTGGCGCCCGACGGTGAAGTGGTCGTGCCTCACCGGCGACTGCCAGCTGGGCATCAACTGGGGGCGACTTTTCCAGATCACCGGCGATACGCGCTACCGCGACGCCACCACGCAGATCCTCGGGTTCGTGAAGCGTACCCAGCGCCTCGCCGGTGATGAGCGCGAGATGATCGGCGCCATCAAGGGCGCCCATCCCATCAACGGGGGGTATCACCCCTGGCAGCTGCCCAACTGGGCAACAAAGTTCTACGCCGATGCGCTGATGATGGATTCGGCGAATCGTAGCGGTGGGCCCTACGGCCTCAAGGGACCGGGTGTGTGAAGCCAGACGGAATGCAGTGAAAAAAGAACAATTGTTTGCACTCCCGTGCACGACGTCATCGTGGCGTACCAAGTTTTTGTGTGATGCTTCGCCCTCGAAGCGTAACCCCACCGGCATCGACTCAATGCACCGCATCAAGATGGCGCGCGCCGTCGGTTCACTCACTTGTGTTGAAATCAATGATGCTTCAGTCGGATTCTCAGGGGCGAGGCTCGCGTCCGTAACCCATGGCTAATGTAAAGAAAGCGGTCTTTCTCTCCGTCGGAGAGAAAGCCATCGTGTTTGTCATCCAGTTCGTCTCGTCGGTTGTCCTGGCGCGACTGCTCTCCCCCGAAGAGATCGGCATCTTTTCCATCGGAAGCCTGATCCTCGCCATGTCCCACGCCCTGCGCGATCTGGGCATCACCAGCTACCTCATCCAGGAACGCGACCTCACCCCGGTGCGGCTCCAGACGGCGGCGACCATCGCCGTCATCATGAGCTGGACCCTCGGCGTGCTCACCTGGGTGGCGAGCGGCCCGGTGGCGGCGTTCTACCGGGAGGACGGCATCGGGCTGGTGATGCACGTGCTGTCGATCAACTTCTTCCTGCTGCCCTTCGGGTCGGTGTCGATGGCGATCCTCAAGCGCAACCTCAACTTCGACAAGGTGGTGCGCATCAACCTGGCGTCCGGTACGCTTCAGGCAACGGTGTCGATCGGGCTGTGCTCGATGGGCGTTGGCTTCATCGGCCTCGCCTGGGGTGCGGTGGCGAGCACCACTCTCACGGTGCTCATGACCGTTCTGATGACCAAGCGCGAAGTGCCGATGCGCGTGGAGTTCTCCGAATGGCGCCACATCCTGCGCACCGGTGGGCGCTTCTGCGGATCGTCGCTGCTGTGGGAGTTCGGCCTGTCGGCGCCCGAGATGATTGTCGGCAAGGCGATGAGCATCGAAACCGCCGGTTATCTGGCTCGCTCGCTGGGCGTGGTCGGGCTGGCCTTTCGCTCGATCATGGAAGGGCTGACGCCGGTGCTGATGCCGGCCTTCGCCCGCACCCACCGGGACGGCGAGAGCGTTGCGGATCAGTTCCTCAAGAGCATCTGCTACCTCAGCGCGCTGGCCTTCCCGCTGTTCGCCTGCATGGCGCTGGCGATGGACTCCATCGTGCTGCTGCTCTACAGCGAGAAGTGGGCGCGGATCATCGAGCCGGCGCGCATCCTGTGCGTGGGTTCGGCGGCGCTGACGATCGCGGTGACCGGCGCGGCCGTGGTCAGCGGCACCGGCAAGTCGAAGTACACCCTGCGCTTCCAGCTGGTCGGGCAGCCGATCAAGGTGGTGCTGATCCTCATCGGTAGCATGTACAGCCTTGACCACGTTGCGGCGGGCATTGCCGTCGGCGATCTGCTCATCACCGGCTACACCCTGATGGTGCTGCGTCGCCTAATCGGGTTTGATCTGAGCCGTGTCGGCGAGGCCCTGGGGCCGTCGCTGCTGGTGGCCCTGTGCGCGGCCACGTCGTGCCTTGCCTTCAAGCTGGCTTTTCCCCACGCGGCGCCGTTCTTCGGCGTGGTGGGCTGCATCATTGCTTCGTCCATCGGCTGGGTGATCGGCGTGATGGTCACCCGTCACCCGGTGGGGGCGGAGGTGGGTGCGGTGGTGCGGCGGGTCGTTCGGCGCTGATGAAATAAAAAACCCCCGGCGAGGGGTTGCCGGGGGCCAAAAATGCCTTGCTTGCTCAAGGCACCCGCTCAGGGAGGTATAGCGGGAGACGGTTCGTCACCATCTGCGTGTTAGTCTTGGCAACCCGAACGAAAGTTCCGGGTTCAATTCGTTTCCAGATGTAAGCACCCCGAGATCGCCCATGAAGCCTGTTCATTCCGCCTTCCCGTCCACCCGCATGCGCCGCATGCGTCGCGATGATTTCTCCCGCCGCCTGATGCGCGAGCATCGGCTCTCGGCCGACGACCTGATCTACCCCGTCTTCGTCCTCGAGGGCGAGCAGATCAACCAGCCCGTGGCCTCCATGCCGGGCGTGAGCCGCGTTTCCCTAGACAACCTGCTGCGCGTCGCGGAGGAAGCCGTGGCGCTGGGCGTGCCGGCGCTGGCGCTGTTTCCGGTGGTGGAAGACGCCAAGAAATCCCTCGGTGCCGAAGAAGCCTACAACCCGGACGGCCTCGTGCCCCGTGTGGTGCAGGCCTTGAAGGCCCGCTTCCCCGACCTCGGCATCATCACCGACGTGGCGCTCGACCCGTACACCAGCCACGGTCAGGACGGCCTGATCGACGACACCGGCTATGTGCTCAACGACGAGACCCTCGAAGTGCTGGCCAAGCAGGCGCTCTGCCATGCCCAGGCTGGCGCCGACGTGGTGGCGCCGTCCGACATGATGGACGGCCGTGTCGCGCGCATCCGCGCCGAGCTCGACGTCGCCCGCCAGATCTACACCCGCATCCTGGCTTATTCGGCCAAGTACGCGTCGAGCTTCTACGGCCCGTTCCGTGACGCGGTGGGCTCGGCGGGCAATCTGGGCAAGGGCAACAAATACACCTACCAGATGGACCCGGCCAATTCCGACGAGGCCCTGCGCGAAGTTGCACTCGACATTTCGGAAGGCGCCGACATGTTCATGGTGAAGCCGGGCATGCCTTATCTCGACATCGTCCGTCGGGTGAAATCCGAGCTGCAGGTGCCGACCTACGTCTATCAGGTGAGCGGCGAGTACGCGATGCTGAAGGCCGCCGCGGCCAACGGCTGGCTCAACGAGAAGGCGTGCGCACTCGAAGCCCTGGTGGCCTTCAAGCGTGCCGGCGCCGACGGCATCCTCACCTACTACGCGCTCGATGCCGCCCGCTGGCTGAAGGAAGACGCGTAAGCTGAGGCGAACGCTGCCGGATCAGCCTTCCGGCAGCAGGGTGCGGGCGCCCTCGAAGCGATCGGCGTAATAGCGGTTGTCGAGGCGATCAACCCTCACCTTGCCGCGGCTGTTGGGGGCGTGCACGAACTTGCCGTCGCCCACGTAAATCCCCATGTGCGAATACGAGCGGCCGAGGGTGTTGAAGAACACCAGATCGCCCGGCCGGACTGCGTTCGACGGAATCGGCCGGGTGCGTTCGGCGATGCCTGCGGCGTTGTAGGGCAGGCGCTTGCCGCTCACCTGTTCGACCACGTAGCTCACCATCCCGCTGCAATCCAGGCCGGCTTCGGGGTTCTTGCCGCCGAAGCGGTAGCCGGTGTCGAGCAGCCCCAACGCAAAGATCACCATTTCCTGCGCGTGGTCGTCCCGCGGCAGGGCGAACCAGCCGCGCGCCGGTGCAGTGGCGCGGGGGACGGATGTGCTGGACGCCGGGCGCTGGGGCGTCTGGCTGCAGCCGGCCAGAAACGCAAGCAGGGCCAGGGCGGCCAGCCGGCGTTCAAGCCGTGAGACGGAAAGTGACCGGGCCATGGTTGATGAGCGATATCGACATCTCGGCGCCAAACTCACCCGTCTCGACCACCGGATGGCGGCTGCGGGCGAGGGTGACGACCTGATTGAACAGTTTCTCGGCTTCGTCGGGTGGCGCGGCCGGCGTGAAGCTGGCCCGCGTGCCCTTGCTGGTGTCGGCGGCGAGGGTGAATTGCGACACCAGCAGCAGGCCGCCGCCGGTATCGACCAGTGAGCGGTTCATCCGCCCGTCGTCATCCGAGAACACCCGATAGCCGAGCAACCGTTCGACCATCCGCGTGGCGTTGGCGGGCTGGTCGCCACGCTCGACCGCCACCAGCGCCAGCAGGCCGGGGCCGATCTCGCCGACCGTGCGCCCGTCAACCGTGACGCGGGCTTCGAGGACGCGCTGGATCAGGGCAATCATTCGAGCAGTTCGATCTGGCCATTGACGGACACCGACACCGGGCTGTCGCCGGCCTCGATGGGGGCGGGCGGCGCGGCGTCGGCAACGGCCATGGCGGCGCGGGCCATCGGCATCACTGGCGGACGGGGCTGGTAGCCGCTGGTGTTCACCGACACGTGCTTGATCCGCCACTTCTTGTGGAGGCTGGCGGCGACCAGCTTGGCGCGGGCCTCGAAGGCGGCGAGGGCGTCGGTGATGGCTTCGTCCTCGATCTTCTTCCAGGTTTCGGGCGACGGTGCTGCCGAGAGCCCGCCGATGGCCATGGTCTGCTGGAGCTTGCCGATGAGTTCGGAAAGCTGGCCGGCATCCTTGCTTTCGAGGGCGAGGGTGGAGCGCATCCGCCAGGATTCGATGCTGCGACCAGTCTTGGCGTAGATCGGGTAGGTGTTGTTGCCGGCGGTGCGGATCTTGACCGCCGGATAGGCGCGGGCGGTCTGAACGGCCTGGGCGACGGTGTTGTTGATCTTGCGGGCGAGCTCGGCCGGGCTGCTGTCGGTGGCTTCGGTGTAGACCTGCGCGCGGAACTGATCGTTGGGGGCCGAGCGGCTGCTTTCGACCGCGATGTCGGCGGTGGGCAGCGACGGCGCATCGGCTGCATGGGCAGCAGCGAAGCACAGGGCAAGCGGGAGCGCGAGGGCCAGCGGACGAAGCGAGCGGATTTTCATGAGGGCCTTTCGGTGAGTACGACGGAGTTGCATCGTGCATTTTCGCCACAGCCCGGGGCGGATTGCAAAGGGCGAATGAAAATAAACGCTGCCGGAGCCCGCCGGAGTGTCGCCGAAACGCACATTCCGGCTTGACCGGGGCGTGGACGGCCGGCACGATCGGCCGCTTTGCGGGCGGGAGCGGCGATCGGATGACAAATGCGCGGTGGGTTGGAGCGGGGCTGGTGGCCTTGTCGGCGACGTCGTTCGGGGCGATGGCGATTTTTGCCCGGGTGGCGTACGCCGGTGGTGCCGACGTGACCGCGGTGCTCTTCCTGCGCTTTGCGATTGCGGGTGTCGCTATGGCGGCGCTCACGCTCGCAACCCGTCGGCGCTGGCCGTCCCGCCGGAACGGCACGGTGCTGGCGCTGATGGGCGGCGTTGGTTACGTGGCGCAGTCGATGTGCTTTTTCAGTGCGTTGCGCTTTGCGTCGGCGGGGCTGGTGGCCTTGCTGCTGTATCTGTACCCGTTTCTGGTGGCCTTGATCGGCGTGGCTTTCCTGGGCGAACGGCTGACCCACCGGCGCAGCCTGGCGATGGGGGCCGCCCTCGTGGGCACGGCGCTCACCTTGGGTGAAGGGCTCGGCGGCAGCGGGATCGGCGTGGCGCTGGGTGTGGCGACGGCGGTGATCTACTCGATCTACATCGTGGCCGGAAGCCGGGTGCTCGCGGCCGAGGATGCGCTGGCGTCATCCACGGTGGTGATGTTGGCCGCGGCGCTGGTGTTTGGCGGCCTGGTGCTGGCGACCGGCCCGCGCTTTCCGGCCGGCCCGGCGGCGTGGATGGCCTGCGTGGCGATCGCGCTGGTTTCCACTGCAGTGGCGATGGCGACCTTCTTTGCCGGCATCCAGCGCCTGGGGGCGGCCGACGCGGCGACGCTGTCGACCCTGGAGCCGGTGGTGACCTTCATCCTCGCCGCGGTGTTCCTCGGCGAGGCGGTGAGCCTGGGGCAGATCATCGGCGGGGCGATCGTGCTCGGCGCAGTGATCGCCCTCGCGCGGGATGGCGCCGGTTCAGCTCAATCCGGCAGCGGTTCGACCAGATCCCGATAGGCGTGCCAGGTGGCGTGGCCGATCACCGGCATCAGCACCGCCAGCCCGAGGTGGAAGCTCAGGAAGCCGACGATGGTCAGGCTGACGATCAGGAAGGCCCAGACCAGCAGCGGCAGCGGGTTTTCGGCCAGCGCACGGATGCTGGCGATCATCGAGGTGATGGCGTCCTGGTTGCGGTCGAGCATCAGCGGGATGGACACCACGCTCACTGCGAAAACCAGCAGGGCGAAGATTGCGCCGACACCAAAGTAGACCACCAGGAATTCGAGGTTTTCCAGAGACACCACCTGGCTCAGGAAGCCGCTGAGGCTGGGCAGCTCTTGCGTGTAGAACATGGCGAAGACCACCAGCGAGGCGCGCGCCCAGATCAGGAAGATGACCGTGAGCACGGCGGCAAAGAGGGCGATGTTGCCCAGGTTGCGCCGCCAGACGGTGAGCGTCGGGCCGAGGGCGCAAGGCTCGCCGAGCTGGCGTCGGCGGGAGAGCTCGTAAAGCCCCATCGCAAAGAAGGGCGCGAGGAGCAGGAAGCCGGTGGTGACGGCCGAGGTGTACTGGTAGGCGTGGGAGAAGACAAAGGTGACCAGCAGGCCCATGCCGGTGAAACAGAAGCCGTAGAACAGGCTGGCGATGGCACAAGCCTTGAGGTCGGAGAAGCCGCGGGCGATCCAGCGAAAAGGCGCGCCGATGCCAATGTTGCGGATCGTGGGGAAGGGCAGGGACGCTGCCTGCTCTTCTGTCGGGGGTGTTTGCTGAGCCATTTTTGTCTCCGTTTTTGGTTGTTTGATGAATGGCCTGCGGATTTGGTTCAGGTCATGGAACGGCCTCGGAACTGCGGTTGGAATCGGCAAACTGCCAGATGGCGTCGAGCACGGCGCCGGGCGCTTCGGCCATCATCGCGTGGCCGGCGCCGGAAAGGACAACCTTATTGACCTTTCTGGCTGAGGTGAAGGCATTTGCCAGCGGGGCGATGGCCTTGGGCGGTGTCATGCGGTCCTGGGCAGCGCTGAGGAGGAGCACCGGGCAGGTGACCCTGGCTGCAGCGTCGAAACCGCCGGTGTAGGCGTTGCAGGCCGACATGTCGGTGTGCAGCACGCCGGGGGCCGCGCGCTGCATCAGGCGCTCGTTGATGGCCGTGAGGTTGAGCCCCGGAATGCTGCTGGCGCCCAGCTGCGAGCCCGGCGCGTAGGACCACTGGTTGATCATCCGGTGGGCCTTGTCGCGGGCGGCGAGGGTGGCGTCGAGGAGGGGCGGGGCGACGGGCATCGGGGCCACCGAGCCGACCAGCACGAGGCTGCGGACGCGCTCTGGCGCTCGGGATGCGGCCTGCAGGGCGACCAGCGAGCCCATGCTGTGGCCGGCGAGGGTGGCGGTTGCCACGCCCAGCCCGTCAAGCAGGGCGAGCACCCAGTCGGCAATTGCCTCGATGGACGTGAGCTGCGGGCCGGCGCTCTGGCCGTGGCCGGGGAGATCGGGCACCACCGGGTTCCAGCCGTGGGTGGCGAAGTAGCGGCTCTGGAGCGTCCAGACGCTGTGGTCGTGGCCGGCACCGTGGATGAAGACGATGGTGGGGCGGGCGGCGTCGAAGGCGCGGCCGCCGGTGTAGACGTAGGTGTCGCGCCCGGCGAGGGTGAGTTTCATCGGGCACCTCCGGTCTGGCTGGCCTTGGCGACGGCGGTAAGGCCGCGTTCGAGATCTTCGATGAGATCCGGGGCGTTCTCGAGGCCAACCGACAGGCGGATGGTGCCTTCGGTGATGCCGGCGGCGAGGAGTGCGTCGGGCGACATGCGGAAGTGGGTGGTGCTGGCCGGATGGATCGCCAGCGACTTGGCGTCGCCCACGTTGGCCAGGTGCGAGAACAGGCGCAGGGCCTCGATGAAGGTGGCGCCGGCGGCACGGCCGCCCTTCAGGCTGAAGCTGAACACGCCGCCGCAGCCCTTGGGCAGCAGTTTCGCGGCGAGGGCGTGGTCGGGGTGGCTGTCGAGCTCGGGCCAAGAGACGGATTCGACCATCGGGTGAGCGGCAAGATGGGCTACCAGCGCCCGGGCGTTGGCCACGTGGCGCTCCATGCGCAGGCCGAGGGTCTCGATACCCTGGAGGATCTGGAAGGCGTTCATGGGCGACAGGCAGGCGCCAAAATCCCGCAGGCCTTCGCGGCGGGCGCGCAGCAGGAAGGCGGCGATGGGCGATTCCTCGGCGAAATCCATGCCGTGGAAGCCGTCGTAGGGTTCGGTGAGGGTGGGGAAGCGACCGCCGGTGGCTTCCCAGTCGAAGCCGCCGCCATCCACCAGCAGCCCGCCGATGGCCACGCCGTGGCCGCCGAGGAACTTGGTGGCGGAGTGCATCACCAGATCGGCGCCGAGATCGATGGGGCACTGCAGCGCCGGGGTGACGAGGGTGGCATCCACCAGCAGCGGCACGCCGGCGGTGTGGGCGATGCCGGCAACGCCAGGGATGTCGAGTACTTCGAGCCCCGGGTTGCCGATGGCTTCGCCGAACAGCAGGCGGGTTTCGGGGCGGATCGCATCGCGCCAGGCCTGCAGGTCGCGGGGCGGCACGAAGGTGGTGGTGATCCCGAAGCGGGGCAGGGTGTAGGCCAGCAGGTTGTGGGAGCCGCCGTACAGCGAGCGGGACGCGACGATGTGGCCGCCGCTGCCCATCAGCGTGGTGATGGCGAGCATCAGCGCGGCTTGGCCGCTGGCGCAGGCGATCGCGCCGACGCCGCCATCCAGCGCCGCGATGCGTTCTTCGAGCACGGCGTTGGTGGGGTTGGAGATGCGCGAATAGACGTGGCCGGCGCGCTCCTGATTGAACAGGGCGGCGGCGTGGTCGCTGCTCTCGAAGACGTAGCTGGTGGTGAAGTGGATCGGGGTGGCCCGGGAGCGGTGGGTGGCGTCCGGGGTCTGGCCGGCGTGCAGGGCGAGCGTGTCGGCCCCGGCGTTTCGGTGGATCGGCATGGAGTGCGTTGGCGGTAGGTTCAGGCGGGTACGTCGGGATCGAGCAGGTGCTGGATGATCGCGATGCGATCCTTCAGCAGCAGCTTGCGTTTCTTGAGGCGGCGGAGCAGCAGGTCGTCACCGGGCGGCGGGGCCATCGCGATCTGGTCGATGATCGCGTTCAGATCCCGATGTTCGGTGGTGAGGACCGCCAGCCTTGCGGTCAGGCTGGAGACGTCGGCGTTCGGGTCGTTGCTGTCGTTCATGCCTGTGATGAATGGATAGCCCGAAAACGGACAGGATGCGTTGAATCTTAGGCCCGGGCGAAGCGAAATACAACGGTGTCGGGGAACTTGAAGCGGGGAGGAACGTTCCCATCTACTGAAGCACTGATGCCCACAAGGCCAATCCGCTATCCAGGAGACCTGTCATGAACGTGGTACTCAACAATCCAGTGCTGTACGTGGTGGACTATCCGGGCTTCGACGCTGTCGAGGTGATCGACAAGCGCCGCGGCGTGGGAACGCTGTTTCGCGACGAGGCGGCCGTGCGTTTCAAGCGCGAGTTGCGCGACGTGGCCGAATCCGCCACCGAGATGGACGACTTCGAGAGCCTGATTGCCGACTACGGCAGCCTGCTCACCCAGCCGGCCGTCTATCACTGAAAGCTTGTCTTGCCAGTGGCCCGGACGGCTCCTAACATAGCCGTCCCATTTTGGCTGAGCGGAGCGTTTCAGGGTGAACAAGGCTTTCGTCAAGGAAAACGACCAGGACGACGATGATGCGCCGCCGGGGGCGCCGAGCCTGCCGCCGGGCACCACCAATTACATGACCCGGCGTGGTTACGAGATCCTGCGCACGGAGCTGGATCAGCTCGTCCGCGACGAGCGCCCCAAACTGGTCGAAACCGTCCGCTGGGCGGCGGGCAATGGCGACCGCTCGGAAAACGGCGATTACATCTACGGCAAGAAGCGCCTGCGTGAGATCGACCGGCGCATCCGTTTCCTCATCAAGCGGCTCGAGAATTCGACGGTGGTGACGCCGTCCGAGCAGGAGAACACCGAGCAGGTGTTCTTTGGTGCGACGGTGACGGTGTGCGATGTGGATGGCGACGCCGAGCAGACTTACCAGATCGTCGGCGTGGATGAGGCGAATGCGTCGGAAGGGCGGATCAGCTGGATCGCGCCCTTGTCTCGGGCGCTGCTCAAGGCGCGGGAGGGCGACGTGGTGCGTTTTGCCAGCCCGGCCGGGCTGCGCGAGATCGAAGTGCTGGAAATCCGTTACATCTGAACGCCGCGGGGCGTGTCAGCCCCGCATTCTTTCCCGCGGCCGGCGGACCATCGCCGGCGTGCGCGGCAGGGTGAAGAACATCGTGGTGCCGGTGCCCGGCGCCGATTCCGCCCAGATCTGCCCGCCGTGGCGCTCGACGATCCGTCGCACGCTGGCGAGGCCAATCCCCGAACCCTCGAAGCCCTTGTTCCGGTGCAGCTGCTGGAAGGGCTGGAAGAGGTGCGTGGCGTGCTCCATCTCGAAACCCACCCCGTTGTCGGTGACGTAGAACAGGTGCTCCTCGCCGTGCAGGCGGCCGCCCACCTGGATGAACGCCGGGTGGCTGTCGCGGGAGAACTTCCAGGCGTTGCCCAGCAGGTTCTCGAGGGCCTTGCGGATCAGGATCGCGTCGGCGTCGGCGACGAGGCCGGCGTCCACGTGGATGTGGACCAGCCGCGCCGGATCGTGCTCGGCGAGGTCGTCGAGGATTTCCCGGGCGATCGCCGAGATGTCGGTGGATTCGATGTGCAGCGGGCGGTTGGAGACGCTGGCGAGCTTGAGCAGTTCGTCGATGAGGTCGCCCATCCGCAGGCTGGCCTTGCGCAGCCGGTTCACGTAGTTGCGCCCGGCGTCGTCGAGACGTTCTCCGTAGTCCTCTTCCAGTGCGTGGGCGAAGCCGTTGATGGCCCGTAGCGGCGCGCGCAGGTCGTGGGAGATGGAATAGCTGAAGTTGAGGAGCTCGCGGTTGGTCTGTTCGAGCTCGTCGGTGCGCAGGCGCACGCGGTCTTCCAGGGTGGCGTTGAGTTCGGCCAGGGCCTGGCTTTCCTCGTCGCGCCGGCGGGTGTCCCGGTGGAGCAGCAGGGCGAGGGCACCGAGCAGCGTGAGCATCAGCCCGGCGGCGGCGATGATGCGCCGGCGGTGTTCATGGAAGTCGGCCAGCGCGGCGGCGATGGGGCGGCTGGTGCCCACCACCAGCGGACGGTCGGCGAGGCGCCGGTAGGCGGTGATGCGCTCTTCGCGTTCGCCCTGCAGGGGGCTGGTCACCACCATGCTGCGGGATGCCGGCTCGGGCCCGACGGCCGGCAAATCCGTGACGCTGCGGCCGACTAGCGCATCCACCTGGGGGTGGCGGATCAGGGTGATCGCGCGGATCGCGTGGAGGATCAGGATGGTGTCGCCCTCGGCGAAGCGGATGTCCCGGTAGATGCCTTCGAAGTAGGCATGGCTGATGGCGGCGCCCACGGTGCCCACGTATTTGCCGCTGGCGTCGAAGACCTGGCGGGTGACCGGGGTGATCCACCTGCCGGTGTTGGCGCTGCGGGTCGGGCTGCCGATGGTGATGCCTTCGTCGATGCGCATGGGCAGGTTGCGCCGTTCAGCGGCTGACGCGGTGGCCTCGGCGGCGACTTGCTCGTCGTCGGACTGGGCGGCGAGGCTGCCGTCTTCCCTTTCGACGAACAGGTTCTCGACTTCCGGCAGATTGGCCGCACGTTCGCGCAGGAGGTTCTGGAGTTCGCGCTCGGCGAAGCTGTCGGCCCCGCTGCGGATGGCGACGAGCCCGGCGATCTCGGTGACGGCGCTCTCGGCCTCGCCAAAGCTGCGGGCCACGTGCTCCTCGAAGACGCGGGTGAGGCTCTGGAGTTCGGATTCGGTCTGCTGGAGGGCGGCGCGGTGATCGAAGCGGATCAGCGAGACGGCAACGACGACGATCAGCGTGGCGAGCAGCCCGAAGGCCAGCCAGATGGCCGCGCGCAGCCTGCGCATCGGGCGGAACGTGCCCGGGGCGCCTTGGTCTGTCGGCAGCGACAGGTGCGACAGCAGGGATGATGGCAGGCGGGCTCGGTCCATCGACGGGGTGGGGGGCTTGAAAGCTGGAATGCAGCACCCATATGGGGAGCGTTAACGGTTCTTATGGAGCAAGCTTTATGACTGTCGAGCAAACGTCCGCGCAAACCTTGAACTTCCAGGCCGAGGTAAAGCAGCTGCTGCACCTCATGATTCATTCGCTGTATTCGAACCGCGAGATCTTCCTGCGGGAGCTGGTTTCGAATGCCTCCGATGCCTGTGACAAGCTGCGTTTCGAAGCCCTTGAGAACGGCGGGCTGTTCGAGGACGACGCCGAACTGAAGATCCGCGTGGCCTACGACAAGACCGCCCGCACCCTGACGATCGCCGACAACGGCATCGGCATGAGCCGCGACGAGGTGGTGACCAACCTGGGCACCATCGCCAAGTCGGGCACCAAGGAATTCTTCGGCAAGCTCACCGGCGACCAGAAGAAGGACGCCCACCTGATCGGCCAGTTCGGCGTGGGCTTCTACTCTGCATTCATCGTGGCCGACAAGGTGACGGTGCGCACCCGCCGCGCCGGCCTCGCTGCCGCCGACGGCGTGCAGTGGGAATGCTCGATGACCGGCGACACCGCCGGCGAGTACACCGTCGAGCCGATCGAGAAGGCCGGCCGCGGCACCGAGATCACCTTGCATCTGCGTGAAGACCAGGACGACCTGCTGTCGTCGTGGAAGCTCCGCTCGATCATCCAGAAGTACTCCGACCACATCCTTCAGCCCATCGTGATGAAGAAGGAGCAGTGGGACGAGGAGAAGAAGGAACAGGTCGTCACTGACGAGGACGAAACGGTGAATAAGGCCAACGCCCTGTGGGCGCGGTCGAAGTCGGACATCACCGACGAGGAATACACCGAGTTCTAC
This sequence comes from Zoogloea oryzae, assembly GCF_030161255.1. Classification (NCBI taxonomy): domain Bacteria; kingdom Pseudomonadati; phylum Pseudomonadota; class Betaproteobacteria; order Rhodocyclales; family Zoogloeaceae; genus Zoogloea; species Zoogloea oryzae. Next base: position 67,404 of record NZ_BSPX01000003.1, on the reverse strand, counting down.
AAACACGTTGGCCACGACTACGAAGCGCCGCTGGCCTGGACCCACTCGAAGGTGGAAGGCCGCCACGAGTACACCCAGCTGCTCTACGTGCCCGGCCACGCGCCCTTCGACATGTGGGACCGCCAGGCCCGCCACGGTGTGAAGCTCTATGTGCGCCGCGTGTTCATCATGGACGACGCCGAGAAGCTGATGCCGCTGTACCTGCGCTTCGTGCGTGGGGTGGTGGATTCCAACGACCTGCCGCTCAACGTGTCCCGCGAGATCCTCCAGGAATCCAAGGACATCGACACCCTGCGCGCCGGCTGCACCAAGAAGGTGCTGGGCCTGCTCGAGGACATGGCCGAGAACGAGAAGGAGAAGTACGCGACCTTCTGGAAGGAATTCGGCAAGGTGCTGAAGGAAGGCGTCGGCGAGGATCACTCCAACAAGGAGAAGATCGCTGGCCTGCTGCGCTTTGCCTCCACCCACGCCGACACCGCCGAGGAAACCGTGTCGCTGGCCGACTACATCGGCCGCATGAAGGAAGGTCAGGACAAGATCTACTTCGTCACCGCCGACAGCTTCAACGCGGCCAAGAATAGCCCGCATCTCGAGATCTTCCGCAAGAAGGGTATCGAGGTGCTGCTGCTGTCCGACCGCGTGGATGAATGGGTCGTGGGCAACCTCACCGAGTTCGACGGCAAGCAGCTGGCCTCGGTGGCCAAGGGCGGGCTGGATCTGGGCAAGCTGGAAGACGAAGCCGAGAAGGCCGCCGTCGAGAAGGAGACCGGCGAGCTGAAGGATCTGCTCGACAAGATGAAGACCACCCTCGGCGAAAAGGTGAAGGAAGTCCGCGTCACCCACCGCCTGACCGATTCGCCCGCCTGCCTGGTGGCCGACGAGCACGACATGGGGATGAACCTGGCGCGCCTGATGAAGGCCGCCGGCCAGACCATGCCGATCTCCAAGCCGATCCTCGAGATCAACCCGGCTCACCCGGTGGTGCTGCGCCTCAAGTACGAGGACAAGCAGTTCGACGACTGGGCGGCGGTGCTCTTCGATCAGGCCCTGCTGGCCGAAGGCGGTACGCTGGACGATCCGGCGAGCTTCGTGAAGCGCATCAACCAGCTGATGCTGGCGATGAACGGCAACTGACGATCTGCCGCGCCGGGGTTTCAGGCCCCGGCTGGCGTGGTCTCGAACGGGGGCGCATACCTTTGGGTGTGCGCCCCCGTTTTCATTCCTGGTAGATCTGGTAGGCGTTGGGGCGCTTGGCGGCGCGCAGCGTGCCGGTGGCCGGGTCGTACATGGAGGGCAGCTTCTTCGGCATCATCGAGCGGGTGGCCGAGCGGTTGACGTAGCCGTCGCTGGCTGCGTTGAGCGTGTTGGTGCGGGCGTTGTAGGCAGACTTGGGCTTGGCGATGCCGCGCGGGGCCACGCGCCCGGCGAGGCTGCGGTTGCAGTCGCCGTAGATGTCGCCGCTGGAGCCCTTCTGGGTGCGCGGGTCATTGAAGACCTGGATCTTGCCGGAGGCGTCCTGGCGGGTCGTGCCGATGCCCTGGGTCTGTTCCCGGAGTGCGCAGATGGTGGAGCTGGGTGGCCTGACCTGCATGCTCCGGCGGGTGTCGTTGTACGCCGAGCGCGCACCGCCGAAGGGCACCGTCTTCTCCAGCCGGCTCGCCTGCGAGCTTGAAGTGCCCGCCTGGGACGAGGGCCCCAGTGCGGTGGCGGGAGCGGCCGCGAACAGGATGGGGCAAGCGACGGAGAGGAATAGCAGGGCGGATTTCTTCACAAGCGGGGGCCTCTTTGCTGCAGGGCAAAAATGGGCAACATACTCCAAAACGTGCAAGGCTGACGAGGACATAGTTTGATAATCGTCAATGTAAATCACTGTCACCTTTTCGACATGTCATTTTGTCGGATAAAGTGTTGGTCCCACCGATATTGCACATTTCAACAACATGGCTGTCGAACTCTTCAACAATGGCACGCACGCCTGTCTGGCCTTCTACGACCTTGTGGACGAGGAGGCCGACCACGCGGTCCAGTGCAATCAGTTCCTCATTGTAGACGGCCAGCATGGCGCCCTGATCGATCCGGGCGGCAACATGACCTACACCGGTCTGCTGATGTCGATGCAACGCTTCTTCCCGTCCCGCGGGCTGGATTTCATCTTCGCCACCCACGCTGATCCGGACATCATCGCGTCCCTCAACAAGTGGATGGTCGCCACCCACTGCAAGGTGATGATCTCGCGGCTCTGGACGCGCTTCGTGCCCCACTTCACCACCGGCAAGGATTACACCGCCCGGATCATCGGCATCCCCGACGAAGGCATGAACATCGTGCTCGGCAACAACACCATCAAGGCGGTGCCGGCGCACTTCATGCACTCGGAAGGCAACTTCCAGTTCTATGACCCGGTCTCGAAGATTTTGTTCACCGGCGACATGGGCGCGTCCCTCGTGGATCACGACCAGGCCTCCAAGCCGGTCACCAACTTCGACGAGCACATCGCCACGATGATCGGCTTTCACCGTCGCTACATGATCTCCAACAAGATCTGCCGCTTCTGGGTGAACATGGTCCGCCAGCTGGATGTGGAGATGATCGTGCCCCAGCACGGCTGCCGTTTCGAGGGCAAGGCGATGGTCAATCGCTTCCTCGACTGGATCGAGCAGCTGCCCTGCGGCGTCGATCTGCTGACCCAGGATTTCTACCGGGTGCCGTAAGCGCCGGCGTTGTCCGGCGACGGGTGAAACGAGGCGGGCTTCGGCCCGCCTCAGTTTTTGCGGGACAGCTGGCTGATGGCCCGGGTGAGGCCGTCGAGGGTCAGCGGGAACATCCGCTCGGCGAGGATCTGCCGGATGATCCCGATCGACTGGCGGTAATCCCACATCCGCTCGGGCTCGGGGTTGAGCCACGCGACGGCCGGGTAGGCTTCGGCCAGGCGGCGCAGCCACACGGCGCCGGCCTCGGTGTTGCTGTACTCGATGGAGCCATTGGGCTGGAGGATCTCGTAGGGGCTCATGGTCGCGTCGCCCACGAAGATCAACTTGTAGTCGGGCCCGTACTTGTGGATCACGTCGAGGGTGGGTGTGCGCTCGGAGTGGCGGCGGAAGCTGTCGCGCCACACGTGGTCGTACACGCAGTTGTGGAAGTAGAAGTACTCCAGGTGCTTGAATTCGGCGCGGCAGGCCGAGAACAGCTCTTCGCACACCTTCACGTACGGGTCCATTGAGCCGCCCACGTCGAAGAAGATCAGCACCTTCACCGCGTTGTGGCGCTCGGGGCGCATCAGCAGATCGAGGTAGCCGGCGTTGCGGGCGGTGGCGGCGATGGTGCCGTCCAGATCCAGCTCGTCCGGCGCGCCCAGGCGGGCGAAGCGGCGCAGGCGACGTAGCGCGACCTTGATGTTGCGGGTGCCGAGCTCGACGGTGTCGTCCAGGTTGCGATACTCGCGCTGGTCCCACACCTTGACGGCGGTGCGGTTGCCGGCGGATTCGCCGCCCACGCGGATGCCTTCCGGGTTGTAGCCGCTGTTGCCGAAGGGCGAGGTGCCGCCGGTGCCGACCCACTTGCTGCCGCCCTGGTGGCGGCCTTTCTGCTCGGCGAGGCGTTTCTTGAATTCCTCCATCAGTTTGTCCCAGCCCAGCGCCTCGAGCTTGGCCTTCTCCTCGGGCGTGAGGTGCTTCTGCATCATCGCCTTGAGCCATTCTTCGGGCAGATCGACTTCCAGCCCGGGCACCGACTCGACGCCCTTGAAGTATTCACCGAAGGCCTGATCGAAGCGGTCGAACTGGGATTCGTCCTTGACCAGCGTGGCGCGGGACAGGAAGTAGAAGTCGTCCAGGCTGTGGTTGCCCAGCCCGGCCTGCAGGGCTTCGAGCAGGGTCAGGAATTCCTTGGTGGATACCGGCAGCTTGCGGGCCTTGAGGTGCAGGAAGAAGTCGATGAGCATCGCGGCGCTCCGGCGGCCGTCAGCGGTTGCGCTGGGCCATGAACACCAGTCGCTCGAAGAGGTGCATGTCCTGCTCGTTCTTGAGCAGCGCACCGTGGAGCGGCGGGATGATGGCCTTCTGGTCGGGCGAACGCAGGGCTTCGGGCGGGATGTCCTCGGACACCAGCAGCTTGAGCCAGTCGATGAGCTCGGACGTGGAAGGTTTCTTCTTCAGCCCCGGCACGTCGCGCAGGCCGAAGAAGACTTCCAGCGCTTCCTTCAGCAGCGACTGCTTGATGCCGGGGAAGTGCACGTCGACGATCTTGTGCATGGTGTCCCGATCCGGGAACTTGATGTAGTGGAAGAAGCACCGGCGCAGGAAGGCGTCGGGCAGTTCCTTCTCGTTGTTGGAGGTGATGAAGACGATGGGGCGGTGCTTCGCTTTCACCAGCTCGCGGGTTTCGTACACGAAGAACTCCATGCGGTCGAGCTCGCGCAGGAGGTCGTTGGGGAACTCGATGTCGGCCTTGTCGATCTCGTCGATCAGCACCACGCAGGGCGCGTCGGCCTCGAAGGCCTGCCACAGGGTGCCCTTGACGATGTAGTTGCCGATGTCCTTCACGCGGTCATCGCCGAGCTGGGAATCGCGCAGGCGCGACACCGCGTCGTATTCGTAGAGCCCCTGCTGGGCCTTGGTGGTGGATTTGATGTGCCACTGCAGCAGCGGCATGCCCAGGGCGGCGGCCACTTCTTCGGCGAGCATGGTCTTGCCGGTGCCGGGTTCGCCCTTGATGAGGAGCGGCCGCTGCAGCCGGATCGCGGCATTGACGGCCAGCATCAGGTCGGGCGTGGCGACGTAGTTCTCGGAGCCTTCGAAACGCATGGGGATTCCTCTCTGGGGAAGGGCTGACGTTGACGTTTGCGTCAATTATAGCGGCGCTGCGGTAGCGAAAATCCGGCGGGCGGTGTCGATGGTGGCGGCGTGGATCGCCACGGTGTCGTCGATCTGCCGGGCGTAGCCGCCGGCCATGGCGATGGCGACGGGAAGACTCCGGCGCTGGCATTCGCCCAGCACGCGCTCGTCCCGGGCGGCGAGGCCGGTCTTGCTGAGCTTGAGGCGGCCGAGGCGGTCGTCTTCAAATGGATCGGCGCCAGCGAGGTAGATCACCAGGTCGGGCTGGTGGCGGAATACGAGCGCCAGCGCGTCGTCGAGGGCCGCGAGGTAGGCTTCGTCGCTGGTGCCGTCGGGGAGCTCCACGTCCAGATCGCTGGTTTCCTTGTCGAAGGGAAAGTTGCGCGCACCGTGGATGCTGAAGGTGAAGCAGTCGGCCCGGTTGGCGAGGATGGACGCCGTGCCGTTGCCCTGATGCACATCGCAATCGACGATCGCCACGCGCTCCACGCGGCCTTCGGCGCGCATGGCGAGGGCGGCCACGGCGGCGTCGTTGAACACGCAGAAGCCTTCGCCCCGATCACGGAAGGCGTGGTGGGTGCCGCCGGCAAGGTTGGCGGCCCAGCCTTCGGCCAGCGCGGCGCGGCAGGCAGCGAGCGTGGCGCCGGCCGACCGACGCGAACGCTCGACCATCGCCTCGGACCACGGAAAGCCGATCCGCCGGACTTCGTCGTGGCCGAGCGTGCCGCGCACCACTCGCTGCACGTAGCCGGCGTCGTGGGCGCGCAGGAGCTCCGTGTCGCTGGCGGCGTCGGGCACGCGGAAGTCGTCGGGCGCAAAGTGGCCGCTGGCGAGCAGGCGTTCGCGCAGGCGGCTGTACTTCTCCATCGGAAAGCGGTGGCCCGGCGGAAGGGGCAGCACGAAGTGGTCGGCGTAAAAAAGCTTCATCGTGGATCGTCGGCGCAATTGTGGTTTGGCGCGGTGGGGCGAAAGCGGCGCCGCTGCTATTATTTCGCGAATCCGGCCACAGGGCCGATTCTCGACGCATCGGGGACGCACCATGAATCTACTCGACACGCTGCGCGCCGAACAGGCCGCCACCACGGCCATCCGCCGTGACATTCACGCCCACCCCGAACTGGCCTTCGAAGAGCATCGCACCGCCGCGCTGGTGGCCGATCGCCTGGAGGCGCTGGGTATCGAAACCCATCGGGGCGTCGGCAAGACCGGCGTGGTGGGCGTGCTGCGGGCCGGTACGAGCAAGCGCGCCATCGGCCTTCGCGCCGACATGGACGCACTGCCGATCCAGGAGAAGAACGACTTCACCCACCATTCGCGCCACCCCGGCAAGATGCACGCCTGCGGCCACGACGGCCACACCGCCATGCTGCTGGGCGCCGCGGCGCACCTCGCGCGCAACCCGGAATTCGACGGCACGGTGTATTTCCTGTTCCAGCCCGCCGAGGAAGGCGAGGGCGGCGCGCCGGAGATGATTGCCGACGGGCTGTTCACGCGCTTTCCGATGGAGGCGGTGTTCGGCATGCACAACTGGCCCGGTGTGCCGGTGGGGCAGATCGCCGTGCATCGCGGCCCCGTGATGGCCTGTGCCGACCGCTTCGACATCGAGATCCGAGGCCACGGCGCCCACGCCGCCATGCCCCATCAGGGCATCGACCCGGTGCTGTGCGGTGCTGCGCTGGTGCAGGCGCTGCAGTCGGTGGTGAGCCGCAACGTGGACCCGGCGGATTCGGCGGTGCTGTCGGTCACCCAGTTCCACGCGGGCGACGCCTACAACGTGATCCCCGACGTGGTGCGCATCGGCGGCACGGTGCGGGCTTTCCGTCCTGACGTCCGGGCCCAGGTGGAAGACGCCATGCAGCGGGTGTGCGCGGGCATCGGCGCGGCCTTTGGCGCCAACGTGCATTTCAGCTACAGGCGCGGCTATCCGCCGACCATCAACACCGTGCCCGAGGCCGAGTTTTGCGCCCGGGTGGCGGGCGAGGTGTGCGGCGAGGGCAACACCCTCATCGACCCCAAACCCAGCATGGGCGCCGAGGATTTCGCCTACTTCCTGCAGGAAAAGCCCGGCTGCTACGTGTGGCTCGGCAACGGCCCGGGAGAGGGCGGCTGCACGCTGCACAACCCCCACTATGACTTCAACGACGACGCGATTCCCTACGGCGTGGCCTACTGGGTGCGTCTGGTGGAACGCTGGCTGGCCGACGCCTGAGGGCCTTCATCCCGGGGCGGGCACTTTTGCGCCGTCGCCCGCTCCAACGCTGGTTGCCGCTTCCCGCCTGAACCATGTTCTCCCTCTCCCTCCGGATGCTCCGGCGCGATCTGCGTGCCGGCGAACTGGGCCTGCTCGTGATGGCCCTGGTGATCGCCGTCGCCAGCCTGACCAGCGTCGGCTTCTTCACCGACCGGGTCGCCCAGGCCCTCAAGCGCGAGGCCAACCAGCTCCTGGGCGGTGATCTGGTGCTGGTTTCCGATCACACCCTCGACCCGGCCTATCGGGACGAAGCCACCCGACGTGGGCTGAAGTCGGTGGTCTCGGCCACCTTCACCAGCATGGCCAGCCTGGGCGACGGTGCGCAGCTGGCGGGCGTGAAGGTCGTCGAGGACGGTCATCCGCTGCGGGGCTCGATCCGCATCGCGCCGGGCCTCAACCAGCCGGACGCCCCGGCGCGCGGCATCCCCGCGCCGGGTACGCTGTGGCTGGACGAGCGGCTCGCCAGCGCGCTGGGCGCGAAGGTTGGCGACGAGATCGGCCTGGGCGCGCTGCGGATGAAGATGGCGGCGGTGCTGAGTTTCGAATCCGACCGGGGCGCCAACTTCTTCAGCCTGCTACCTAGACTCGTCATCAACGCCGCCGACCTGCCCGCAACCCGGCTGATCCAGCCCGGCAGCCGGGCCTTCTACCACCTGCATGTGGCGGGCGAACCAGCCGCCGTGGCCGGTTTCGAGGCTTGGGCCAAGCCGCGGCTGCAGCGGGGCGAGCGCCTCGAGACCGTCGATAACGCCCGGCCCGAGGTGCGTTCCACCCTCGACCGTACCGAGCGCTTCCTGCGTTTTGCGGCGATGCTGGCGGTGGTGCTGGCGGCGGTGGCGGTGGGGCTCGCCACCCGGCGTTTCGTGGAGCGCCATCTGGATGGCTGCGCGGTAATGCGCTGCGTGGGGGCCAAGCAGGGGCAGTTGCTGCGGCTCTTCATCGGCGAGTTCGTGCTGCTGGGGCTGTTTGCCGGCGTGGTGGGCTGTGCGCTGGGGTTTGCAGTGCAGTTCGTGCTCAATGGCCTGCTGGGTGATCTGGTGGGATTTCCGCTGCCGGCGCCGGGCTGGTGGCCGGTGGCCCACGGGCTGGCGGTGAGCCTGTTGCTGCTGCTGGGTTTTGCGCTGCCGCCGCTGATCCGCCTGGGCCGGGTGCCCACGCTGCGGGTGCTGCGCCGGGAATGGGACGGCATCGCCGCGCGGGAAGGTCTTGCGTGGGCGATCGGCGCGCTGGTGCTGGCTGGCCTGCTGGTGGGCATCGCCCGCGACTGGCTGCTCGGCGCCTGGGTGGTGGGCGGCTTTGCGCTGGCCTTTGCGGTGTATGGCGGCGTGGGCTGGCTGGTACTGCGGAGCCTCGGCCGCCTGCGGGCGGTGGAGGGCAGTGGCTGGCGTTACGGCCTGGCGGCGCTGCGCCGGCGGCCGGTGGCGAGCCTCGTGCAGGTGCTGGCCCTCGGCATGGGGCTGACGGCGCTGCTGCTCCTCACGCTCGTCCGGGGGGATCTGCTCGCCAACTGGAAGCAGGCGACGCCGGCGGATGCGCCCAACCGTTTCGTCATCAACATCCAGCCTGATCAGGTGGAGCCGCTGGGCCAGTTTTTCCGGGTGGAGGGCCGCATGTCGCCCTCGATGCAGCCGATGATCCGGGGCCGGCTGGTGGCCGTGAATGGCCGCCCGGTGGGGCCGGACGACTACCCCGAGGAGCGTGCAAAGCGCCTCGTCGACCGCGATTTCAACCTCTCTTTCGACACCCGCCTGCCGGATGGCAACAGCGTGGTGGCGGGCGCGTGGCACGGTGAGAGCCGGCAGCCGCAGTTCTCGGTCGAACAGGGCTTGGCCCAGACCCTCGGGCTCGCGATGGGCGACGTGCTGACCTTCGAGATTGCTGGCACCCGGTCGGAAGCGCGCATCACCAGCCTGCGCAAGCTCGACTGGGATTCGATGCGGGTTAACTTCTTCGTGATCGCGGCGCCGGGGATGCTGGAGGATTTCCCGGCCAGCTACATCACCAGCTTCTACCTGCCGCCGGCGAAGATGGATTTTGCCAACCGGCTGGTGGCAGCCTTTCCCAACTTCACGGTGATCGACGTGGCGGCGGTGATCGGGCAGATCCAGACCATGGTGGATCAGCTGATCGCGGCGGTGCAGTTCGTGTTCGGCTTTGCGGTGGTGGCCGGGGTGGTCGTGCTGTTCGGAGCCCTCCAGGCCACCCACGACGAGCGGGAGCGCGAGCTGGCGATCCTGCGTACCCTCGGCGCCCGCAACCGCCAGCTGCGCTGGGCGCTGCTCGCCGAGTTCGCCGCCCTCGGGCTGGTGGCCGGCGTGCTGGCCGGCGTGGGCGCGACGGGCATCGGCTGGGCGCTGGCCCATTTCGTCTTCAAGCTGCCCTACGTGCCCAGCGTGCTGCCGCTGCTGGCGGGGGCTGTGGCCGGTTGCGCGATCGTCACGCTCGCCGGCTGGCTCGGCACCCGCCACCTGCTTTACCGGCCGCCGCTGGCAAGTCTGCGCGCACTGAACTAATTTACAGTTCTCCGCGATATACTCCGGCCGATGAATACCGACGCCGCGTTTCTGCTGATCTTCCTCGTTGCCTTTGCCGTGCTGGTGCTGGCCGTGCTGTGGCTGCTCGTCCAGATCGGGCGCCTGGGGCGGCGGGTCGATCAAGGGTTTGCCGAGCAGCAGCTGCAGCTGGTGAAGGAGTTGCAGGCTACGTCCGTGGCCGGAAGCGACCGGGTCATCGATCTGGTGGCCGCCGAGGTGGATAACCTGCGGGATCGGCTCGACGCCGAGCAGGCCGCCTCGCGCCAGGCTTTGCAGCAGCTTCATCTCGCGCTCGTAGGCCAGCTGGGCAGCCAGAAGGAGGAGACCGTCCTGCGCCTGGCGGATCTCGCCAACGCCTTTGCCGCCGGCCAGGAAAAGCTCCGCAGCGAGATGCTGGCCGAGACGCTCAAGACCCTCGCCGACCATGCCCGCGCCGACCGGGAGCTCCTCCAGAACGGCCTCAAGAGCGCGTCCGAGCAGCTTGGCACCAGCATCGAGGCGATGAACCGCACCGTGGGCGAGCGCCTCGAAGCGATCACCGGTCACGTCAATCAGCGCCTCGATGAAGGCTTCCGCAAGACCAACGAGACCTTTGCGAGCGTGATGGCCCGGCTCGCGACCATCGACGAGGCCCAGAAGAAGATCGGCGACCTGACCACCAACGTGGTGAGCCTGCAGGAGCTGCTGGGCGACAAGCGGGCCCGGGGCGCGTTCGGTGAGGTCCAGCTGGAGGCGCTGGTGCGCAACGCGCTGCCGCCGGAGTCCTTCGATTTTCAGTTCACGCTGCCCAACGGCACCCGCGCCGACTGCGTGCTGCGCCTGCCAGAGCCCACCGGCATGGTGATCGTGGATTCGAAGTTTCCGCTGGAAAATTATCACCGGATGTTCGCCGCCGAGGTGGGCGAACTGGAGCGCCGCGCGGCCCAGACGGCCTTCCGCAGCGACGTGAAGAAGCATGTGGATGCCATCGCCGGCAAGTACATCCTGCCCGAGGTGACGTCGGACGGGGCGGTGATGTTCCTTCCCGCCGAGGCAGTGTTCGCCGAGCTCCACGCCTATCACCCGGAGGTGATCGCCTACGCCATGAGCCGGCGGGTGTGGATCGTCTCGCCGACCACCTTGATGGCCGTGCTCAACACCGCCCGCGCGGTGCTGAAGGACGTGGAAACCCGCAAGCAGATCCACGTCATCAAGGATGCGCTGGGCAAGCTCGCCAAGGATTTCAACCGCTTCGACGAGCGGATGCAGAAGCTCGCCACCCATATCCGCCAGGCCGGCGAAGACGTGGCCGAGGTGCAGACTTCATCACGCAAGATCAGCGCGCACTTTCAGCGCATCGAGGCGGCGCAGCTGGACGATCTGCCGGGCGCGCTGCCGGACAACAGCCAGGGCTGATTGCGCCGGGCTGGCTCAATAGCCCTGGAAATCCCTCAGCAGGAAGACATACACCTCCCGCTTGAAATCCTTGTGGATCGGCACTACCACCTTGCCGAGCTGTTCGCTGGAAGCAAAGCGCGCGGCGATGTCGGGGATCTCGGCCTTGCGGCCCACGTAAAGCACGTCGCGCCCGCGCTTGTCGGCGAGGGTGGTGGTGACTTCGTACTGGTCGCGGGGGAGGTGACCGGGGTTCCAGGCTGCGTAGGCGGTGGGGTGCAGGCGATAGACGAGGTGGGCAATGATCTCCCGGTCTTCGCCCACCAGGATGGCGCCAGGGTGCTGGGCGAGATAGGGCGCCACGCCGTCGGCCATGTTGATCCAGCCCCGGGCGCGTTTGTACGGGTCGTTTTTCGCGGTGAGGTCGATGCCGGCGATCCGGGCGATGTCAGGCCAGTGGTAGGCGCCGAGGGATGCCACCAGATTGACCACCACACCGGCAATCACCCAGCGCCGGCGATCGGTCAGGAACACCGCCGGCACCAGCAGGCAGGCGGCCACGAAGATCGGCGCCGCCCAGTTGCCGTTGGCCCGGCCGGTGAGGGCCTGGAAGCTCACCAGCAGCAGCAGCGGGACGATGAAGATCAGCAGGGTTCGGTGGGCATCATTGCGCCACAGCTTGAAGCTGCGGAGCAGCGCCCAGCCCAGCAGTACGCCCAGCAGCGGGCCGAAGGACAGCCACTGGGCGCCGATGAACTCGCCCAACTGGCCCGGGTGCCAGCCGCGCTCGCCGTGGCCGACGCGGGTGATCTCGGCGGTGTGGCGGAAGGTGGGAAAGTCGTGAGCCCAGTTCCAGTAAAGGTTGGGCGACAGGATGGCCGCGGCCAGGACCAGCGCCACCCACGGCTGGGGCCGGGCCAGCCAGCGGCGGTGACGAGGCGACAGGACGATCAGCAGCAGCGCCGACGGCAGGAAGGCGGCCATTGTGTATTTCGACATCAGGCCGATGCCGATGACCGCCCCGCAGGCCAGCCAGTTGGCCCAGCCTTCTTCATCGAGCGCCCGCAGCAGGAACAGCAGCGCCAGCGACCAGCACAGGAGCAGCGGCGCGTCGGTGGAGACGAACAGCCCGAGGGCGGCTACCAGCGGCATCGACATGAAGCCGAGGCCTGCCCAGAAGCCGACCCGTGTCGAATACAGCCGCGCGCCCAGCGCATACAGCGCGAAGGCTGTGGCCGGGTAGAGCAGCAGCGAGGGCAGCTTGATGGCGATGAGGCTGTTGCCGAGGATCGCCGTGCTGCCGGCGATCAGTGCGGCGATCACCGGCGGCTTGGAGAAGTAGCCCCAGTCGAGGTTCTGCGACCAGCCCCAGTAGTAGGCCTCGTCCACATAAAGGTCGATGCCCAGGTGGCCGATCACCCACAGCCGGTAGGCAGTGAGCACGGCGACGATCACCGCGAGGGGCGCGGCGCGGCTGTCTCCGGTATTCACGGGCGGGCCTTCACGAGCACCACGCCGCCTTCCTGGAAGACGGTGTCGACCGGGGCGTCGGGCGGCAGGCGGTCGATGCGGGTGAGGGCCAACTGGCCGGGCTTGGGATCACCCTTCAAAGTGACGGCCTGGCGATAGACGCTGAAGCTCGGCGCGGTAGTGAAGCGCCAGAAAACGACCTCGCCGCCAAGCTCCCGGGCCTTGAGCCCGGCCGCCTTGACCGGGCCCTGCACGAGTTCGCCCGCGTAGGGCACCACGACGCCGGCGAGCAGGATGACCTGCATCGCGCCGGTCACCACCAGCTTGGCGAGCATGGGCATCCGTGGGAAGAACACGACCGCGGCCCAGATCACCAGCCCGGCGATGGTGGCGCCGATGTAGAAGGTGTCGGCCATCGGCAGCGCCCGGGCCAGCTGGGCGCGGTAGAAGCCGTCGCCGAGGGTGCTGCGGGAGAGGGCATCGAACAGGTTGGGCAGCAGCGGGAACAGGATGAACAGCAGCCCGGGCAGCAGCAGATGCGGCCAGGCCCGGCGGATCGACTGGGAATGGAGGCCGATCAGGACGAACAGCGGTGTGCAGCCGTAGAGCACGTAGTGGGGCAGCTTGGTGCCCGACAGCGAGAAGAAGCCCAGCACGAAGCCGAACCAGATCCACAGGAAACGCTGCAGCGGATCGGCGAGCCCCGCACGCAGGCGGGCGAGGGCGCTGATCAGGAGACCGCTCCAGGGCAGCAGCAGCAGCGGCACGGCAAGCAGGTAGTAGAACGCGCTGCCGCCGTGGCCTTCGAGGGAGCCCGAGAAGCGCTGCACGTTGTGGCGCAGGATGAAGCCGTCGATGAAGGCCTGGCCGTGCAGGTGGAGCGCGTAGGCGTACCAGGGTGCGACGATGACGACGAGGATCGCCAGCCCAGCTGGGTTGAAGAGCATCTTCAGCCAGCGCGTCCATTCGCCGCGGCTGGCGCAGTAGAGAAAGCTCACCGCGCCCGGCACCACCAGCGCCACAGGCCCCTTGGTGAGGGCGCCGATGCCCATCCACACGAAGGCGCGCAGCAGCGGCGCGCGCTGGCCGCTTTCGAGATGACGCCACACGTCGAACAGGGTGAGCGCCAGCAGGCAGTTGAGCAGCCCGTCGGCGGTGGCGGCGCGGCCGATGGCGAAGGGGCCCAGCGCGGTGCTCGCCACGGCCAGCGCCAGCAGCCCGGCTTCTTCGCCAAAGCGCTTGCGGGCGAAGAAGTAGGTGGCGTAGCTCCAGACGATGGCGGCCACGGCCGAGGGCAGGCGGAAGGCCCACTCGCTGGCGCCGAAGATCAGGTAGCCCACCGACTGCAGCCAGTAGATGAAGATCGGCTTGTCGAAGCGTGGCGCGCCGTTGAGATAGGTGAACAGGAAATCACCCCGCTCGAACATCTCGCGAGTGGCTTCGGAGAACGCGCCTTCGTCCACGTCGAAAAGCGGCGCGCCCCCCAGCCGGAGCAGGAAGGCGATGAAGGGCAGGACGAGGATCAGGCGGCCGAGGGTGCTACCCGCGAGCCGCCTTTCGGCGCTGGCGTGACCGATCATGGGCGAAAGGCGGTTCAGACCTTGGCGCTGTGCCAGCCCTGACCGTCGTCGAGGGGCGAGGTTTCGCGGGCGACGTAGGCCTGGCTCTGGCCGGATTCGAAGTACACCCGGGTGAGCAGCTCGGCCAGCACGCCGGTGGTGACCATCTGGATGCCGGCGATCACGAAGAAGAAGCCACCGAAGAACATCGGCCGGGTGCCGATGGAGGCGCCGGTGAAGAGCTTGAGACCGGTGAGGTAGGTGAGGATCAGCATGCCCAGCGCGCCCAGGCCCAGGCCGATGCCACCGAAGAAGTGGCCCGGACGGGTGCGGAAGCGCATGAAGAAGTAGACGAAGATCAGATCGAGGATCACCCGGAAGGTGCGCGAGATGCCGTACTTGGATTCGCCGAACATCCGCGCGTGGTGGGTGACGACTTCCTGGGCGATCTTGCGCGGGGTGGTGACGGTGGCGAGCCACGCCGGGATGAAGCGGTGCATCTCGCCGTACAGGCGCACGTTCTTGATCGCGGTGGCGCGGAAGGCCTTGAGGGAGCAGCCGTAATCCTGCAGCTTGACGCCGGTGATGCGGGCGATCAGGCGGTTGGCGATCTTGGAGGGGATCTTCCGCAGGATCATCCCGTCCTTGCGGTTCTTGCGCCAGCCGGCGACGAGGTCGAGATCCTCGCGCAGCAGGCGGCCGACCATCCGGGGGATGTCGATCGGGTCGTTCTGGAGGTCGCCGTCCATGGTGACGATCACGTCGCCGCGGGCGGCGTCGAGGCCGGCCTGCATGGCGGCGGTCTGCTTGAAGTTGCGCATCAGCGCGACGATGCGCACGTGGGGGCCGAGGCGGGCCGCGGCCTTCTCGAGGTTGGGGACGGTGTTGTCGGACGAGCCGTCGTCGACGATCACGACTTCCCACGGGTAGGGATAGCCGTCGAGGGCCAGGTGGATGCGCGCGAGGAGCGGATCCACGTTGTCTTCCTCGTTGTAGAGCGGCACCACCACCGACAGGCGATGGGGCGGCAGATCGGCGGGAATCTCCGCCTTGGCGGGCGGGAGCGGGGAATCGTATTGGGTGACGTCGGTCATGGTGGTCAGTCGGCTGAAGTTCGGGTGGGCGCCCCGTCGGCGGCGGACGAGGCGGATTGTATGTCGGACGGGGCGTCGGCGCGCGTTTCCGGTGCCGCTGCGGCAGGGAAAAGCCAGGCGATCGCCCCGGAAGTGACCGAACAGGCGATCACGAAAAGATGCAGCGCCAGCGCCACCTGCAGGCCGGCCTGGAGGGGCACGCCGCTGGGCAGCAGGGCAGCCGCGGCGCCAGCCTCGTAGGTGCCGAAGCCCGCCACGCCTTGTATCGGGAGGATCGCGGCGAGTTCGGCTCCGAGGGCGCCAGCCGCGCCCACGTCGAGGGCGGCGGGGATCAGCGCGGAAAGCAGCCAGGCCTGGGCGGCGAGCTTCACGCTCCAGTTGGCGATGGTCCATACCCAGCCGTAGCGGGCGTGTTTGGTGCTTTCGGCGAAGGCATCGCGCACCTTGGCGAACTTGGCGGTGAGGCCGCTGCCGTCGGCCCAGGCGTGGGGCGCCCGCGCCCAGCGGGGCAGCCACCAGGCCGTCAGCAGCACGCCGGCCACGGCCAGTGCCTTGAGCGCAGGATGCAGGCCGGGCCACACCACGGCGGCCAGCGCCATCACCACGAAGGCGTCCTGCAAACGGAACCAGAAGAGCGACGCAATGGCCCGGGGCAGCGGCACGCCGAAGTTCTGCCGGAGCAGGATCGGGAAGGCCGCCTCGCCGCCCCGGAAGGGCACGACGTTGATCATCGCGTTATGGATGAGGGTGATGCGCAGGCAGGTGCCGAAGCGTCCGCCGGCCTGGGCACGGAATTCGTCATAGATGCGCAGCGCGCGTAGCAGGTAGGAGAGGGCGAAGCCCGCCGCCGACAGGGCGAGAGTCGGCCCGCTGAGGCGCTGGATCACCTCGCCAAGCCCGCGCCAGCGGCCGTCGGCCATCAGCCAGGCCAGCAGCCCCGCCGAGACGGCGATGGCGAGAAGTCGTTTGAGGTTCATGTGCGCGGCTCCCGGTCGTTCATCAGGGCTGCTGCGGCGCCGCCGATACCCCAGGCGGCGAGGCTGATGCGAAACAGGCGCGCGTCCGGCTGGCCAAGGTCGATGAACAGCATCGCCAGGCTGGTGGCGAGGGCGATGGTGGCCATCACCCGGGCGCCGCGGGGCGAGTGGAGGAAATCGCTGCGGGTGGTGAGCCATGCGCCGACGGCGCCGGCAAGCCAGCCGCCGGCCGCCCCAGTGAGGATGTCGAGTGGCCAGTGGGCGCCGACGGCGATCCGGGAAAAGGCGACGAGGCTGGCGAGCAGCAGGCCGGCCAATCCGGCGCGCCAGCGGTTTTCAGGTTTCGGCCAGCTGAGGATGATCGCAGCGGCCACACAAAATGCGGTGACCGAGTGGCCCGACGGAAACGCATGGACGTAGAGCTTCTGGCCGATGAGGTTGAAGCTCTCGGGCTCCAGCACGCCGGCTGGGCGCATCACGTCGAAATAACGCTTGCCGCCTTCGCTGAAGAGGATGGCCAGCGGTGCGCCAATGAAGGCGGAGGCCAGCCAGCGGGGCTGGGTCTTGATGGTGGCGGCGAGGATCGCGATGGCGCCGAGCACCGATCCGCAGACGGTGATCATGGCCCACAGGCGCGGCGGCAGACTGCCGCTGGCGGCGTTGAGTTCGACGAACAGGTGCTGGTTGCTGCCGGCCAGGGCCACTGCGCCGGCAAGCCCGGCGAGGACGAGCGCAGGCGCGAGCGCCCAACCCAGCGGGAAGGTGTCGCGGACGGGCAGGTCGGCGTGGTCGGTGGAGGCGGGCAGTTGCAAGGCAGGTTCGTGCGACAAAACAGTGCAGTTTACCTGATACCAGGCCTGCCCCGAAACAGGCGTCAGGCGGCTCGCCCCGGGGTGCCGACGGCGGTCAGCTGGAGGCGGCGGCGTCCGGACTGCTTGGCCCGGTACATGGCCGCGTCGGCTGCACGGACCAGGCTGTCCTGATCCTCGCCGTCATCCGGGGCGATGGCGAGGCCGATGCTGCCGGTGAGCGAGATCACGTGGCCCCTGACCTGGAAGGGGTGGTCGAACACGCCGAGCAGCCTTTCGCCCAGAAAGGACAGGCTCTCGCGGTTGCCCACGTCGGGGAAGATGCCGACGAATTCGTCGCCGCCGGTGCGGGCGATTAGGTCGCTGATGCGCAGGGCGGATGTGAAGCGTTGGGCGATCTGGACGAGCAGCTCGTCACCGACCGCATGGCCGTAGGTGTCGTTGACCGGCTTGAAGCCGTCGAGGTCGAGCGCTGCGACGCCAAGCACCAGCCCCTGCTTGCTGCTGCGGGCGAGTTCGCGGGTGAAGTAGCCTTCGAGGAAGCCCCGGTTGGGCAGGCCGGTGAGCGGGTCGTGGTTGGCGAGATGCTGGAGGCACTCGTTGGTGAGGTGGCGGGCGGTGATGTCGAGGAGGGTGACGATGCGCAGCGGGCCTTTCTCGCTCTGGATCATGCCGGGGATGCGTTCGATGGCCAGTGGCATGCCGTCGGGGCGCTCGCCCGTCCAGACCCCGTCGTTTTCCTGAAGGATCTCGTCGAGACGTTTGCCGCGCAGCTCGCGGCGCGGGCGGCCGAGCATCCGGCAGGCGGCCCGGTTGGCGTCGGCGATCTTGTCGGTGCTGCCGAGGATGCAGACCCCTGCGCCGATCTGATTCATCATCGAGCGCATCAGCTGGCCGGAGCGTTCGAAACGGCGGGTCTGGCGGATGAGCAGGGTGCCGACGATCACGAAGGCCAGCACGCTGGTGCCCAGCGCAAGGATCACCAACCGCATGGCGGCGCGGCTCGCTTCGTCGCGTTTTTCGGCCAGATGGATGCCCAGCCCGGCGAGGGTGGGGCCGAGGGCGCGGAGTTCTTCGTAGGCGGTGCTGGCGCCCGGGGCGTGGGTGTGCAGGCGCAGGAAGCTGCTCCAGCGGACGATGGCGTCGGTGAGGGTGTGTCGGGTGTCGGCGGCTTCGATCGGGAAGAGATGGAAGATGGTGCCGTCGAGCCCCTGCACCTCACCCCCAGTGCGCAGGCCCTGCAAGGCTGCGGTCAGCCACACGAACTGGGGGTCGGTGACGGTCGGGTTGTCGGGGAATTCGCTGCCGGACACCACGCTGGAACCGGCTGCCAGCCGCCACACGACGATGGTCGATTCGCGCACCAGCGCAACCTGGTCGGAGAGCTCGATCTGGTCGATGTTGCGTTCGTAGGCCAGGGCGAGGATCGCTCCTTCGATGGCGCAGAAGACCACCGCGATGGCCCAGAAAACGCGCGACGACAGGAAGTTGGAGCGACGGGTTGTCATGGGCCACGAATGTAAAATGGAGGCGACCGATAATTATCTCACATTCCGGCGCTTCCCATTTTGGCGGTTGTTGCGATGCGCCAATCAAACGCGCGGTCGGAGCACTGGCAGTGCTCGGGTATAATGCCCGGTCTTTACGTGTCTGGATCGCTGCTCACGCCCGATCCGGGCCGGTTTCAACTTCGCGCCCATCCCTGCCATGTCCGAAATCCTCAAGCTGCGCGGTGCGCCCGCCTTCTCCAGTTCCCGCCTTGCCCGGCTCAACGACGCGGTCAAATCCGCCCTGCCACGCCTGAAGGGGCTGGCGGCCGAGCACTGGTATTTCGCGGAGGTCAGTGCTCCGCTCGATGTGGACGAACTGGCCCGGCTGGCGGATCTGCTGGGCGCTCACCCGGAAGGCGACGCGCCGGCCGGTTCGATGCTGGTGGTCACGCCCCGTCTGGGCTCCATCTCCCCGTGGTCGTCGAAGGCGACCGACATCGCGCACCAGTGCGGTTTCGACAAGGTCATCCGCGTCGAGCGCGGCACGGCGTTCTCCTTCGATGTGCGCGGCGTCCTCGACGCCCGCGACCGCGAAGCCGTCTTTCCGGTGATCCACGATCGCATGACCGAGTCGGTGCTCGACAATCCCGACGCCGCGCACGCGCTGTTCCACCACTATCAGCCGCAGCCGCTCACCACCGTCGACATCATCGCCAGTGGCCGCGACGCACTGGTGATCGCCAACTCCGAGCTGGGTCTGGCGCTGTCCGAGGACGAGATCGACTACCTGGTTGAAAACTTCACCCGGATGGGCCGCAACCCGACCGACGTCGAGCTGATGATGTTCGCCCAGGCGAATTCCGAGCACTGCCGCCACAAGATCTTCAACGCCGACTGGGTGATCGACGGCCGTCCGATGGACAAGACCCTCTTCGGCATGATCCGCGAGACCCACAAGGCCCACCCGGAAGGCACCGTCGTCGCCTATTCCGACAACGCCTCGGTGATCGAAGGCGCGGCGGTGGACAAGCTCTACCCGGACGAAAACGGCGCCTGGCAGTTCCGCAACGAACTCACCCACATCCTGGCCAAGGTCGAGACCCACAACCACCCGACAGCGATCTCGCCCTTCCCGGGCGCGTCCACCGGCTCCGGCGGCGAGATCCGTGACGAAGGCGCCACCGGCCGCGGCTCCAAGCCCAAGGCGGGCCTCGCCGGCTTCTCGGTGTCCAACCTGGAGATCCCCGGCTTCGAGCAGCCCTGGGAGCAGCACTACGGCAAGCCCGAGCGCATCGCCTCGGCCCTCGACATCATGATCGAAGGCCCGCTGGGCGCCGCCGCGTTCAACAACGAATTCGGCCGTCCCAACCTCACCGGCTACTTCCGCACCTTCGAACAGAGCGTGCAGGACGAAGTGCGCGGCTACCACAAGCCGATCATGATCGCCGGCGGCCTGGGCAGTATCCAGGATCAGCAATCCTTCAAGATCAAGTTCGGTCCCGGCACGCTGCTGATCCAGCTGGGTGGCCCGGGCATGCTGATCGGCCTGGGCGGCGGCGCGGCCTCGTCGATGGCCACCGGCACCAACACCGCCGACCTCGATTTCGCCTCCGTCCAGCGCGGTAACCCCGAAATCCAGCGCCGCTGCCAGGAAGTCATCGACGCCTGCTGGCAGAAGGGCGACGCCAACCCGATCCTGTCGATCCACGACGTGGGCGCCGGCGGCCTCTCCAACGCTTTCCCCGAACTCGCCGATTCCGCCGAGCTCGGCGCGCGCTTCGAGCTGCGCGAAGTCCACATCGAAGAGCCGGGCATGAGCCCGCGCGAGATCTGGTCGAACGAATCCCAGGAACGTTACGTCCTGGCGATCGCCCCCGAAAGCCTGCCGGTCTTCCAGGCCATCTGCGAACGCGAGCGCTGCCCGTTCGCGGTGGTCGGTTCGGCGTCCGACGACGGCCATCTGGTGGTCTCCGACCGCCACTTCGACAACAAGCCGGTCGATATGGAAATGCAGGTGCTGCTGGGCAAGCCGCCCAAGATGACCCGCAACGTGTCTAGCCGTCAGGTCTTCGTGCCGCCGTTCGACGTGACCGACATCAGCCTCGACGACGCCTGTCGCCGCGTGCTGTCGATGCCGGCCGTGGCCAGCAAGAACTTCCTCATCACCATCGGCGACCGCTCGGTGGGCGGCATGACCGCCCGCGACCAGATGGTCGGCCCGTGGCAGGTGCCGGTGGCCGACGTGGCCGTCACCACCATGAGCTTCCACGGCTACCTGGGCGAAGCCTTCGCGATGGGCGAGCGCACCCCGGTCGCCACGCTGGATGCGCCGGCTTCCGGTCGCATGGCGATCGGTGAGTCCATCACCAACATCGCCGCCGCCGACATCCGCTCGCTGGGTGACGTGAAGCTCTCCGCCAACTGGATGGCCGCTGCTGGCCACCGTGGCGAGGACGTCAAGCTCTACAAGACGGTCGAGGCGGTGTCGCAGTTCTGCCAGCAGGCCGGCATCGCGATTCCGGTGGGCAAGGATTCCCTGTCGATGCGCACCGCCTGGCAGGACGAAGATGAAGCCAAGCAGGTCGTCTCGCCGCTGTCGCTGATCGTCACCGCGTTTGCGCCGGTGCAGGACGTGCGCCGCACCCTTACGCCCCAGCTGCAGTTCCCCGAAGGCGTCGAGACCGAGCTGCTCCTCATCGACCTCGGCAACAATGCCAACCGCCTCGGCGGCTCGGTGCTGGCCCAGGCCTACAACTCCGTGGCCGAGCACGCGCCGGACGTGGATGCCGCCCAGCTCAAGGCCTTCTTCGATCTGATCCAGCAGTGGCGCCAGGACGACCTGATCCTCGCCTATCACGACCGCGCTGACGGCGGCCTCTTCGCGACCCTGTGCGAGATGGCCTTCGCGTCCAAGTGCGGCCTGTCGGTGATGCTCGATACGGTGGCCTACGACCAGTTCATGAACGACGTGGATGGCCTCGACAAGCGCCCGGATTCCCTCAAGGGCCGCTTCAACGACATGCTGTTCAAGGCGCTGTTTGCCGAAGAGCTCGGTGCCGTCATCCAGATCCGCCGCGAAGATCGCAGCCGCTTCACCGAAGCGCTGCGCGCCGCCGGCCTGTCGTATCACTTCGTGGGCGAGCCCAACGACCGCGACGAGCTGCGCTTCTGGCGCAACGCCAAGATCGTCTTCGCCGCGCCCCGGGCCGAGCTGCTGCAGACCTGGTCGGCCACCAGCTACCAGATCGCCCGCCTGCGTGACGACGCCGAGTGCGCCAAGGAAGAGTTCGAAGCCCTGGCCGACAACGCCAACCCCGGCCTGTCGGTCAAGCTCAGCTTCGATCCGGCCGACGACATCGCCGCCCCGTTCATCATCACCGGCGCCCGTCCCAAGGTTGCCATCCTGCGCGAGCAGGGCGTGAACTCCCAGGCCGAGATGGCTGCCGCCTTCGAGCGCGCGGGCTTCGCGCCCTTCGACGTGCATATGTCCGACCTCCAGGCCGGCCGCGTGCATCTGTCGGGCTTCAAGGGCCTCGCGGCCTGCGGCGGCTTCTCCTACGGCGACGTGCTGGGGGCAGGGCAGGGCTGGGCCAAGTCGATCCTCTTCAACCCGGCGCTGCGTTCGCAGTTCGAGGCGTTCTTCAACCGCGCCGACACCTTCGCGCTGGGCGTGTGCAACGGCTGCCAGATGATGTCCAACCTGGCCGAGATCATTCCGGGCGCCGACTGCTGGCCGCGCTTCCAGCGCAACCGCAGCGAACAGTTCGAGGCCCGCTTCGTGATGGTCGAGGTGCAGGAAAGCCCGTCGATCCTGCTCGCCGGCATGGCGGGTAGCCGGATGCCGATCGTGGTGTCCCACGGCGAAGGCCGTGCGGTGTTCCAGGGTGTGGACGACAAGGACAACGCCAGGATCGCGCTGCGCTACGTGGATAACACCGGCGCCATCGCCACCCGCTACCCGTTCAACCCGAACGGTTCGCCCGATGGCATCACCGGCCTTACCACGCCGGATGGCCGCTTCACCATCATGATGCCGCACCCCGAGCGAACCGCCCGCACCGTGCAGATGAGCTGGCACCCGGCCGATCTGGGCGAGGATTCGCCCTGGCTGCGGATGTTCCGCAACGCCCGCAAGTGGATCGGCTGATCGACGACGGGCTTGGGCGGTAAATGACACGAGGGGGCTTCGGCCCCCTCGTTGTTTTTGTGGTTGGCCGGCTTGAACCGGCTGCAACAAAAAACCGGGCAGGGCCCGGTTTTTTGTTCGACTCGACTTACATCCCCTGGTAGATCGGGCCTTCGCCCCCCTGAGGAGTGACCCAGTTGATGTTCTGGGTCGGGTCCTTGATGTCGCAGGTCTTGCAGTGCACGCAGTTCTGGGCGTTGATCTGCAATTGCGGATTGTCACCTTCCGGGCTGCGGACGATCTCGTACACGCCGGCCGGGCAGTAGCGCTGCTCGGGGGCGTCGTACTTCGCCAGATTGATGGCGATGGGCACCGAGGCGTCCTTCAGCTGCAGGTGGCAGGGTTCGTCTTCCTCGTGGTTGGTGTTCGAGAGGAAGACGGAAGACAGGCGGTCGAAGGTGAGCTTGCCGTCTGGCTTGGGATAGCTGATCGGGCTGCACTCGGCGGCCGGCTTGAGGGCCGTGTGATCCGCATGGTTGTGGAGCGTCCAGGGCACCTTGCCGCCAAACAGCACCTGCTCGGCACCAAACAGCACGGAGCCCAGCCACAGGCCCTTCTTCATGTAGGGCTTGAAGTTGCGGGTCTTGTAGAGCTCGGTGTGCAGCCAGCTGCCCTTGAAGGCTTCCGGGTAGGCGCTGAGTTCATCCTGGCTGCGCTCGGCGGCGAGGGCGTCGTAGGCGGCTTCGGCGGCGAGCATGCCGGACTTCATCGCGGCGTGAGTGCCCTTGATGCGCGCGGCGTTGAGGAAGCCGGCGTCGTCACCGATCAGCGCGCCGCCCGGGAAGACCAGCTTGGGTTGGCTCTGCAGGCCACCGGCAGCAATCGCGCGGGCGCCGTAGGCGAGGCGCTTGCCGCCTTCGAGGAACTTGCGGATTTCCGGGTGCGTTTTGTAACGCTGGAATTCCTCGAAGGGCGAGAGATACGGGTTGCTGTAGTTGAGGCCGACCACGAAGCCGACGGCCACAAGATTGTCTTCCAGGTGATAACAGAAGCCGCCGCCATAGGTGGCGGTGTCCATCGGCCAGCCGGCGGTGTGCACCACCAGGCCCTGGACGTGCTGGGCGGCGGGGATCTCCCACAGCTCCTTGATGCCGATGCCGTAGGTCTGCGGATCGACGCCGTCGCGCAGGTTGAAGCGGGCTTCGAGTTCCTTGCCCAGGTGGCCGCGGCAGCCTTCGGCAAACAGGGTGTACCTGGCGCGCAACTCCATGCCCGGCTGGAAGTTGGGGCCCTGAGTGCCATCCTTCAGCACGCCCATGTCGCCGGTGATGACGCCGGCCACGGCGCCCTTGTCGTCGAACAGAAGCTGGGCACCGGCAAAGCCGGGGTAGACCTCGATGCCCATGGCCTCGGCCTGTTCGCCCAGCCACTTGGTGAGGTTGCCGAGACGGACGATGTAGTTGCCGTGGTTGTGGAAGGAATCGGGCAGGAGGCCGTTGGGCACCTGGCGGCCGCCGGTTTCGGACAGGAAGATCACGCGGTCTTCGGTGACCGGCGTGTTGAGCGGGGCGCCGCGTTCCTTCCAGTCGGGGAAGAGCTCGTTGATGGCGCAGGGGTCGACCACCGCGCCGGAGAGGATGTGGGCGCCGATCTCGGCGGCCTTTTCGATCAGGCAGACGGAAAAGTCCTGACCTTTTTCTGCAGCAAGCTGTTTGAGCCGGATCGCTGCCGAGAGGCCAGCCGGGCCTCCGCCGACGATCAGGACGTCGAATTCCATGGAATCGCGTTCCATCGCTGTCACCTCCTGAGTTGTTCTGATTTGTTCTCTGTCTGCGCACAGCCCGCGCATTCTCCTTCTCCCGATGCGCCGGCAAGGCTGCTGCAGCATGGGAGATGGCAGGCAACATACGCAAGCGTATGTTACATTGAGTCGGCCCGCGCGGGGCAGTTGTATAGCATCCTGCCGGGCACTGCAATCAAAAAACAACGGATGGAGAGACAGTCTGAAATGAATGACCCGACCCCGCACGCACACCCTGACCGAAAACTGCTTCTGACCACCCGCATCCCGGTGCGCTGGGGGGACATGGACGCCTACGGTCACGTGAACAACACGGTGTATTTCCGCTACTGCGAACAGGCGCGGGTGGAGTGGCTGGAGCAATCCGGCTCTGCCGTCACGCCCAATAATCCCGTGGCACCGGTGATCATCAACGCCAGTTGCACCTTCCTCATTCCCATCAACTATCCGGCCACCGTGGTGCTGCGGATGTACGGCGGTGAGCCGGGGCGCAGCAGCGTGATGACGTGGTACGAGCTGGGCGTGGAAGGCGACGAGCGCATCTACGCCGAGGGTTCGTCCAAGGTGGTGTGGATGGACCCCCGGACCGGCAAGTCGGTGCCGCTCCCCGAGGACATCCGCGCCAAGGTAAGCTGACGGACTGAAGCACCAACGGAACCGGACGTCGAGCCGGAATCCGCATATAAGACAAGGTAAGAGGAGAAGTTCATGAGTTATCCCATCGCCGAGCGCCCGCTGTGGGTGCCGGACGCCGCCCGCATTGCGGACGCCAACATCACCGCCTTCACCCGCCAGGCCGAAGCCCGCTGGAACCGCAGCTTTGCCGATTACGCCGCGCTGCATGCGTGGTCCATCGATCAGCCCGCCGAGTTCTGGACGTCGATCTGGGAATACGGCGAGGTGAAGGGTAGCCGGGGCGAGGTCGTCCTCGAGGACGGCGACCGCATGCCGGGCGCCCGCTGGTTTCCCGGCGCGCGCCTCAACTTCGCCGAGAACCTCCTGCGCCAGCGGGACGACAGCGACGCGCTGGTGTTCTGGGGCGAGGATCGCGTACACAACCGCCTCTCCCACGGCGATCTGTATCGTCAGGTGGCGCACTTTGCCGCAGCGCTGAAGGACATGGGCGTGGAGCCGGGCGACCGGGTGGCGGCGTGGATGCCGAACCTGCCCGAAACCATCGTGGTGATGCTGGCGGCGACCAGCGTCGGGGCGATCTTCTCGTCCGCGTCGCCGGATTTCGGCGTGCAGGGCGTGCTGGATCGCTTCGGCCAGATCGAGCCCAAGGTGCTGGTGGCCGTGGATGGCTACTACTACAACGGGAAGATCGTGGATTGCCTCGATCGTCTCGCGGCGATCACCGACGGGCTGCCGTCGGTCAAGCGGGTGGTGGTCGTGCCTTACGTGCATGCAAAGCACGATCTTTCCCACGTGCATCACGCGCGCGTGCTGGCGGAGTTCGTCAAGCCCTTCCTGGCCGAGACGGAAATCCCCTTCGTGCGACTGCCCTTCGATCACCCGCTCTACATCATGTATTCGTCGGGCACCACGGGCGTGCCCAAGTGCATCGTGCATTGCGCCGGCGGGGTGCTGCTGCAGCATCTCAAGGAGCTCAAGCTCCACGGCGACGTGAAGCCCGGCGACAAGTTGTTCTACTTCACCACCTGCGGCTGGATGATGTGGAACTGGCTGGTCTCGGGGCTGGCGGCTGGCGCGACGTTGCTGCTCTACGATGGCTCGCCGATGATCGGCAACGGGGCGATCCTCTTCGACTACGCCCAGTCCGAGGGGATGACCCATTTCGGCACCTCCGCCAAGTTCATCGACGGCATCGCCAAGGCCGGTCTGCGTCCGGGTTCCACCCACAACCTCACCAGGCTGCGGGCGATGTTCTCCACCGGTAGCCCGCTGGTGCCGGAGGGCTTCGAGTACGTCTATCGTGAGATCAAGGCCGACCTCTGCCTGTCGTCGATCTCGGGTGGCACCGACATCGTGTCCTGCTTCGTTCTCGGCAATCCCACGCTGCCGGTCTACGCTGGCGAGATCCAGTGCAAGGGCCTCGGCATGGCGGTCGATGTGTTCGACGAGACCGGCACGCCGGTGCGTAGCGAGAAGGGCGAGCTGGTGTGCACGCGCCCCTTCCCGGTCATGCCCATCGGCTTCTGGAAGGACGACGACGGCGCCAAATACCGCGCCGCCTACTTCGCGCGCTTCGACAACGTGTGGTGCCACGGCGATTACTCCGAGATCACCGCCCACGACGGGCTGATCATCTACGGCCGTTCGGATGCCACCCTCAACCCGGGTGGCGTGCGCATCGGCACCGCCGAGATCTACCGTCAGGTCGAAAAACTGGAGGAGGTGGTCGAATCCCTGGTGATCGGCCAGCAGTGGCCGCCGGGCGATGCGGCGGACGTGCGCGTGGTGCTGTTCGTCAAGCTGCGCGAAGGCCTTGCCCTCGACGACGCGCTGATCGCCCGCGTCCGCCAGACCATCCGCGACAACACCACGCCGCGCCACGTGCCGGCCAAGGTGGTGCAGGTGAAGGACATCCCGCGCACCAAGAGCGGCAAGATCGTCGAACTGGCCGTGCGTTCGGTGGTGCATGGCGAGCCGGTGAAGAACGTCGAGGCGCTGGCCAATCCGGCGGCCCTGGACGAGTTCCGCGCGCGGCCTGAACTGCAATCCTGACCAAAGGAGAGGTGCGGCCATGTTGATGGATCGTCACAAGAGCAGCCTGCTCATCGTCGATGTGCAGGCCCGCCTGCTGCCGGAAATCGCCGATGGCGAGGCCCTGCTGCGCAACTGCGTGTGGCTCGCCGGCGTCGCCCGGCGGGTTGGCGTGCCGGTGGTGGTTTCCGAGCAGTATCCGGAAGGCCTCGGCCGCACCGCCGATCCGCTGCTGGCGGCGGTGGGCGACGCGCCGGTCGTCACCAAGACGCA
Organism: Zoogloea oryzae; assembly: GCF_030161255.1. Lineage (NCBI taxonomy): Bacteria > Pseudomonadati > Pseudomonadota > Betaproteobacteria > Rhodocyclales > Zoogloeaceae > Zoogloea > Zoogloea oryzae. The sequence goes on along the minus strand of NZ_BSPX01000003.1, from coordinate 40,147 downwards.
CTTCTCCTGCGTGGCCGACGGCTGTCTCGACGGCACCGCCGTGGATTCGCGCCGGCAGGTGGTGGTGGTCGGCACTGAAGCCCACGTGTGCGTGCTGCAGACGGTGCTGGAACTGCGCTGGCAGGGCAAGGAGGTCTTCGTGGTGGCCGACGCGGTCGGCTCCCGCAAGCCGGCCGACCGGGAAGCCGCGCTGGCCCGCATGCGCAGCCACGGGATCGAGGTCGTCACCCGCGAAATGGTGGCCTTCGAATGGCTGCACGAGAGCGCCACCGACCTGTTTCGGGAAGTAAACCGGGATTTCATCCGGGACAACTAGGCATCTGATGTCACGACCGGGGGCTTCGCCCGTTGAAGAGAGGGGGGTGGATCGGCTATCATTCCCCTTTCCAGAAGTCCCCCGTGTCATGACCAAATACGTCTTTGTTACCGGTGGTGTCGTGTCCTCTCTGGGCAAGGGCATCGCCGCCGCCTCCCTCGGGGCGATTCTCGAATCCCGCGGCATCAAGGTTACCCACCTCAAGCTCGACCCCTACATCAACGTCGACCCCGGCACGATGAGCCCCTTCCAGCATGGGGAAGTCTTCGTGACCGAGGATGGTGCCGAAACCGACCTCGACCTCGGCCACTACGAGCGCTTCACCAGCGCCAAGATGAGCAAGCGCAACAACTTCACCACTGGCCAGATCTACGAGGCGGTGATCAAGAAGGAACGGCGCGGCGAATATCTCGGCAAGACGGTGCAGGTCATCCCCCACATCACCGACGAGATCAAGACCTACGTCAAGCGTGGCGCTGAAGGTGCCGACGTGGCGATCGTCGAAGTGGGTGGTACCGTGGGCGACATCGAATCGCTGCCCTTCCTCGAAGCCATCCGCCAGATGGGCATCGAAGAAGGCCGCCAGGGCACCTGTTTCATCCACCTCACGCTGCTGCCCTACATCCCGACCGCCGGTGAGCTCAAGACCAAGCCCACCCAGCACTCGGTGAAGGAGCTGCGCGAGATCGGCATTCAGCCCGACATCCTGCTGTGCCGCGCCGATCGTTCGGTTCCGGCCGACGAGCGTCGCAAGATCGCGCTGTTCTGCAATGTGATGCCCGAAGCCGTCATCGAGTGTCTCGATGCCGACTCGATCTACCGCATCCCGGGCATGCTGCACGACCAGATGCTCGACGAGATCGTCTGCCACAAGCTGGGCATCCTGGCCCGCGCGGCCGACCTGTCGATCTGGGAGCGCCTGATCGACGCCCTGCAGAACCCGCAGAACAGCCTGGACATCGCCTTCGTCGGCAAGTATGTCGACCTGACCGAGTCCTACAAGTCGCTGATCGAAGCCCTCAACCACGCCGGGATGCACACCCGCAGCAAGGTGAACATCCACTACCTGGATTCCGAGGACATCGAGAAGAACGGTTGTGACGTGCTCAAGTCGATGGACGCGATCCTCGTGCCCGGTGGCTTCGGCCGTCGTGGTACCGAAGGCAAGATCGCCGCGATCCGCTACGCCCGCGAGAACAAGGTGCCGTACCTGGGTATCTGCCTCGGCATGCAGCTGGCGGTAGTCGAATTCGCCCGGGACGTGGCCGGCATGAACGGCGCCCACAGCACCGAGTTCGACAAGCACACCGGTTTCCCGGTGATCGGCCTCATCACCGAATGGCACGACGCCTCCGGCAAGGTCGAGAAGCGCGGCGAGGATTCCGACCTGGGCGGCACGATGCGTCTGGGCGGCCAGGTCTGCAACCTGTCCGAAGGTTCGCTGGCCCGCGAGGTGTACGGCAAGGCCGAGATCACCGAGCGCCACCGTCACCGCTACGAAGTCAACAACACGCTGCTGGCCAAGCTCGAAGAGCAGGGTCTGCGGGTTGCCGGCCGCGCGCCGGGTACCGACCTGTGCGAGATGATCGAGCTGCCCTCCGATGTCCATCCGTGGTTCGTGGGCTGCCAGTTCCATCCGGAGTTCACCTCCAACCCGCGTAACGGCCACCCGCTGTTCACCGCCTTCGTCAAGGCAGCGCTCGCCCACCAGCAGGGCAAGTGAAAGGAAACCCCATGAAACTCTGCGGCTTCGACGTCGGTATCGACAAACCCTTCTTCCTCATCGCCGGGCCCTGTGTGATCGAGTCCCGCGAGATGGCCTTCGAGACCGCCACGGCGCTCAAGGACATCTGTGGCGAACTGGGCATCCCATTCATCTACAAGTCCAGCTACGACAAGGCCAACCGCAGTTCCGGCAAGTCCTTCCGCGGCATGGGCATGGAGAAGGGCCTCGAGATCCTCGCCGAAGTCCGAGAGAAGGTCGGCGTGCCCGTCCTCACCGACGTGCACACCGAAGCCGAAGTGCCCCATGTGGCGGCCGTCGTCGATGTGCTGCAGACCCCGGCCTTCCTGTGCCGCCAGACCGATTTCATCCACGCCGTGGCTGCTTCCGGCAAGCCGGTGAACATCAAGAAGGGCCAGTTCCTCGCCCCGGGTGACATGAAAAACGTCGTCGACAAGGCCCGCGAGGCCAACGGCGGCGCCGACACCATCATGGTGTGCGAGCGCGGTGCGTCCTTCGGCTACAACAACCTAGTGTCCGACATGCGCTCCCTGGCGATCATGCGCGACACCGGCTGCCCGGTGGTTTTCGATGCCACCCACTCAGTACAGCTGCCGGGCGGGCAGGGCACGGTTTCCGGCGGCCAGCGCGAGTTCGTGCCGGTGCTGGCCCGGGCTGCGGTCGCCGTCGGCATTGCCGGCCTGTTCATGGAAACCCACCCCGACCCCGCCAAGGCCTTCTCCGACGGCCCCAACGCGTGGCCGCTGCCCAAACTCAAGGCGCTGCTCTCGACCCTCAAGGCGATCGACGCGCTGGTCAAGGGTGAGGGTTTTGAAGAGCTGAAAGGCTGAGCCCGCAGGCGATTTTCCGGTTTCGAAGTTAGAGGCGGCCGGAAGGTCGCCGCTGTAAATTCAGTGATAAGAAAGGAAGTTCATGAGCGCCATTGTTGATGTCATTGCCCGCGAGGTCCTCGATTCCCGCGGCAATCCCACGGTTGAAGCCGATGTGCTGCTGGAATCCGGCGTGATGGGCCGTGCCGCCGTGCCGTCCGGCGCGTCCACCGGCTCCCGCGAAGCCATCGAGCTGCGTGACGGCGATGCCGCCCGCTATCTGGGCAAGGGCGTGCTGCAGGCGGTCGAGAACGTCAACACCGAGATCTCCGAAGCGCTGATCGGCCTCGACGCCGAAGAGCAGGCCTTCATCGACAAGACCCTGATCGACCTGGACGGCACCGACAACAAGTCGCGCCTGGGCGCCAACGCGCTGCTGGCCGTGTCCATGGCCGTGGCCAAGGCTGCCGCTGAAGAAGCCGGCCTGCCCCTGTACCGTTACTTCGGCGGTTCCGGCGGCATGGCCATGCCGGTGCCGATGATGAACGTCATCAACGGCGGCGCCCACGCCAACAACTCCCTGGACATCCAGGAATGCATGATCATGCCGGTCGGCGTGAAGAGCTTCCGCGAAGCCCTCCGCTGCGGCGCCGAGATCTTCCATCACCTCAAGAAGCTCACCGACAAGAAGGGCTACCCCACCACCGTCGGCGACGAAGGCGGCTTTGCCCCGAACGTCTCGGGCACCGATGAAGCCCTCAACATGATCCTCGAAGCCGCCGCCAACGCCGGCTACGAGCCGGGCCGCGACATCGTCCTGGCCCTCGACTGTGCCGCCTCCGAGTTCTACAAGAACGGCAAGTACGAGCTGGTCGGCGAAGGCCTGTCGCTGACGTCCGAAGGCTTCACCGACTACCTCGCCACCCTGGCCGACAAGTTCCCGATCATCTCGATCGAAGACGGCATGGCCGAAGGTGACTGGGCTGGCTGGAAGCACCTGACCGACCGCCTCGGCAAGAAGGTGCAGATCGTTGGTGACGACCTCTTCGTGACCAACACCCGCATCCTGAAGGAAGGCATCGACAAGGGCATCGCCAACTCGATCCTCATCAAGATCAACCAGATCGGCACCCTGACCGAAACCTTCGCCGCCGTCGAGATGGCCAAGCGCGCCGGTTACACCGCGGTGATCTCCCACCGTTCCGGTGAAACCGAAGACTCCACCATCGCGGATATCTCGGTGGGTCTGAACGCCATGCAGATCAAGACCGGTTCGCTGTCCCGTTCCGATCGTATCTCCAAGTACAACCAGCTGCTGCGCATCGAGGAAGATCTCGGCGATACCGCCTTCTACCCGGGCCTGTCGGCTTTCTACAACCTGCGTAACCGCTAAGTTGTAGCCTGGGGCCGGCCGCCCGGTCGGCCCCGTTTTCCTGTTCTGCTCCCATGCGTTGGCCTACCCTCATCCTCGCCTTGCTCGTGCTTGCCTTGCAGTATCCGCTATGGATCGGCAAGGGCGGCTGGCTGCGTGTCTGGGACGTGGAAAAGCAGCTCGCGGCCCAGAAAGAGGGCAATCGCAAGCTGGAACAGCGAAACACCGGTCTCGATGCCGAGGTGCGTGATCTCAAGACAGGCTACGAAGCCGTCGAGGAACGAGCCCGTTTCGAGCTCGGTCTGACCAAGCCGGACGAAGTCTTCGTCCAGACTCCCCAGCAAAAGTAAGTGGTTTGAAGTGAAGTTCTCCCAGCCCATCGGGCAGGGTGGCGCTCGTCCGTCAGCCAGCCTTGCGCGTCATCGCGTCGATCGCAGCTAGCAGGCCGACGGTGGAGCTGTCGCGCTGGCGATCCGAGCCGGCTTCGATGTCCCGGGCCATGTTCTTGCCCAGTTCGACGCCGTACTGATCAAAGCTGTTGATGCCCCAGATCCAGCCCTGAACGAAGACCTTGTGCTCGTAGAGCGCCAGGATCTGCCCGAGGGTGAAAGGCGTGACCGACGGCATCAGCAGCGTGGTGCTGGGCTGGTTGCCGGCGCACACCAGATGGGGTGCGAGACGCTCCACCTCGGCGTCGTCGATGCCACGGGCGCGCAGTTCGGTGCGGGCTTCGTCCAGTGTGCGACCCAGCATCAGCGCGGCGGACTGGGCCAGGGCGTTGCCGAAAAGGCTGCGGTCCGTGGCCGAAGGCGTTGCGCAGATGGGCAGCACGAAGTCGAACGCCACCTTGCGGGTGCCCTGGTAAAACAGCTGGTGGTAGGCGTGCTGGCCCACCGTGCCGGGGCCGCCGAAGATGATCGGCGCCGTCTGCCAGCCCACCGGCTGGCCCTGATGATCCACCGACTTGCCGTTGCTCTCCATTTCAAGCTGCTGGAGATAGGCCGGGAGGCTGCGCAGGCGGTGGCTGTAGGGCAGCACCGCGTGGCCATCGAGCCCGAGGAAGGTGGCGTTCCAGATGCCCAGCAGCGCCGCGATTACTGGCAGGTTGGCGGCGAACGGGGCGGTGGCGAAGTGGGTGTCCATGCTGCGCCCGCCGGCGAGGAAGTCGTCGAAGACCTCGGTGCCGAACGCCAGCATCAGCGGCAGGCCGATGGCCGACCACACCGAAAATCGTCCGCCGATCCATTCGGGCATCGGGAAGGTGGTGTCTTCGGCGATGCCGAAGGCCGCAGCCGCAGCCACGTTGTTGCTGATCGCCACGAAATGCCGGCTGAGGTCAGCATCCGCGCCCAGTGCGGCAGCCAGCCAGGCACGGGCGGCGCGGGCATTGAAGAGCGTCTCGGCGGTCGAGAAGCTCTTGGATGCGACGATGAACAGGGTTTCGGCCGGGTTGGCGCGGTCGAGGATCGCGCGGATCTCGGTGTCGTCCACATTGGCGGCGAACGACAGTTCGAGCCGCGTGGGTAGCGAAGGGGCGAAGGCTTCGGCGAGGAGGCGCGGACCAAGATCAGACCCGCCGATGCCCAGGTGCACCACATGGCGGATCGGCCGGCCGGTGGCGCCGACGAACTCGCCGGCGTGCACTCGCGCGACAAAAGTGTCGAGTCGCTTGCGGGTGGCGGCGATTTCGGCGCGGGCTGCGGCCGGCGTGAGTTCGAACATGCGCGCGGCGCAGTGCAGGGCGGCACGATTTTCGGTGAAATTGACCGGCTCGCCGGACAGCATCGCGGCGATGCCATCCTTCAGTCCGGCCTCGTCGGCGAGGGCGAGCAGTTCGGCCATCGCCGACGACGTGATGCGCTGCTTGGAGTAATCGAGCAGCAGGCCGTCGGCCGCACACGAGAAGCGCTCGAAGCGCGTCGCATCACCCGCGAAGAGATCGCGCATGGTGGTGTCACCAATGGCATCACGGTGGCCTTGCAGGGCCTGGGCTGCGCGGCTCGCGTCGAGCCGGAAATGGGCGCGATCAGTCACGGTTGTAGAGTTTGAAGGTCTCGGCCTTGCGGCCGCCACCGAGGCGCCGCTCCCAGATCAGACTCCCTTCGCCACGGACCTTCTGGGCCTGGCTGCTGGTGGCGTAGGTGAGCAGCAGCTTGCACTCGCCGCCAATGGCATTGGGCACCGTGCGGATGCCGGCGAAGTAGTCGAGGGCGGCCCGCTGGGTGTCACCCAGGCCGCGTCGTGCGATGCAGCTGGTGGGCTGGCCTGCCAGGGCAACCTTCAGCTCGGCGGCAACGGGCTGGTAGTTCTTGGTGTAGGCAAACCAGGGCTGCCACAGGATGACGGCAAGACACCACAGGAGCGTGATGCCGAACGCCCAGTTGGTGGTACCGCGGGCGGGCGTGCGGCGCACGAACAGCGGCATGACCAGCAGCGCAATGCTGATGAGCACGCCGATCAGCGTTCCGCCAACCAGGCTGTCGCGGGGGAAATCCGGGGCCATCTTGGCGACCGAACGGGCAAGGCCCGGCGGCCAGCCGAAGTGCAGCGCGCTCCATCCCGCCCACACCAGCAGGGCGAAGAAGGCGAAAGCCATGATGCCGAACCAGTCGAAGGCATTGGCGGCGCCCCGGCGCAGGCTGGAAACGCCTAGAGCGGCGAGCAGTGCCAGCGGCGGCAGCACCGGCAGCATGTTGGCCGGGCGCAGGTTGCCGGTGGTGGCAACCAGCAGGATCGCCAGCAGGCTGGCCATGAGCGGAAGCGCCAGCGGTGGCGTGGCCAGGGTGTGCCGGTTGCGCCACACCGCCCAGCCGGCGATCGGCCACAGGGGCCAGGCGAACCAGCCGGCCAGCTGGAGCAGCTTGCCGAAATCGGCCAGATGGTAGGCGTGGGGCGTGTTGGTGGTGAGTTCGTTGGCCCACCAGGCGGCGAGGGCGTTGGGGGTGGTCAGGGCGACCGAGCCCAGCCATGCGCCGGCGATCGCGCAGCCTGTGATCAGTCCAAGGGCGATGCCGGTGACGATGGTGCGGTTGCGGCAGCTGGGGCACAGCATTGGGGCCACCAGCAGCACGGGCACGGTGAGCACCACGCCGGGCAGGCCGCCGGCGAGGAAGGCGAGCCCACTGCCAAGGCCGGCCTGGAGCCCGCCGCGGATCGGACGTTCGGCCAGCTGACCAAGGCCGGCGTAACACACGGCCATGCCGGCGAGCTGGGCGAGGATGGGCTGGGTTTCGTGGGCGTGGACGACGAGGCCGACGGCGCCGAGGGCCAGCAGGATTGCCGGCGCGAAGGCGGTTTCGCCATACAGGCGACGGGCGGCGATGCCTGTCCAGTACAGGAAGGCGGCGGTGAACAGGCTGCTGGCGAGGCGGGCTGCGTCGTGGATCGGCAGCAGGCCGCCGAGGAGCTTGGCCAGGATGGCGCCGGCCCAGTAGTAGAGGGGCGGGAAGTCGTGGAAGGCTTCGCCGGCGATCTCGGGCATCAGCCAGCTGCCACGGGTGAGGATGGCGTGGATCGGGCCGAGGTGGGTGAGGTCGTCACCCCGCCACGGAAGATGCCCGGTGGTACCGACCAGCAGATAGACGGCGATGAGCACGGCCAGAGGCCAGCCGGTAACCGGCGCCGGCAGGGAAAGGCGGGGGGCGTCGTGGGGCATGGGTGCTCGATCTGGAGGCGGTGGGTGTGCAACCGGCAATAAAAAAGGCAGCCTCGGCTGCCTTTTTCGGACGATGCCGGCGTTGGGCGAATATTAGCCCAGGCGCTGCACGGAACCGTACTTCTGACGGAAACGCTCGACGCGACCCGCGGTGTCAACGATCTTCTGCTTGCCGGTGTAGAACGGGTGGCAGGCAGAGCACACTTCCACGTGGTACTGGGGCTTGCCCATGGTGGAGCGGGTGGTGAAAGTGTTGCCGCAGGAGCAAGTCACTTGCACTTCTTTGTAATTCGGGTGGGTATCGGCTTTCATCGCTTGGTCCTTTGGGAAGTACACGTGGGTGGTGAATTTGGCCACCCGGAAAACACGGCATTCTGAACTACTTCAGCGCCTTAGGCAAGAAAACCGGGAAGATTTATAAAAATCGCGCGACAAAGGCGCCGACGCAGCCCGGAGGCAGCGGCAGCCAGACCCGGTGATCGCTGCCAGGCACCCGCTCGACGGGCTCGCCGGCGGCGTCGATCAGGCGTTCGACGCGGATTTCGGCGTTGCCGGAAGGGTGGATCAGCTCGAGCCGGTCGCCCACCGAAAACGCGTTTTTCGAGGCGATTTCGGCAAATCCGCGCGCCGCGTCGTAGCCCACCACGTCGCCCACATACAGGCTGCGGTTGGATTCGGAGTGGCCGCGCAGGTAGTTCTGCATCTCGTGGGGCGTGTGGCGCTGGTAGAAGCCGTCGGTGTAGCCCCGGTTTGCGAGGCCTTCGAGCTGGCCCAGCAGCGCCGGGTCGAGCCCGCGGCCGGCGAAGGCGTCGTCGATGGCCTGGCGGTAGGCCTGGCTGGTGCGGGCGACGTAGTAGGGGCTCTTGGTGCGGCCTTCGATCTTGAAGGAGTCGATGCCGATCTCGGTGAGCCGCTGGACGTGCTCGATGGCGCGTAGATCTTTGGAGTTGAGGATGTAGGTGCCGTGCTCGTCCTCTTCGATGGGCATGTAGTCGCCGGCGCGCTTTTGCGGTTCTTCGAGCAGATACACGTCGCCGGTGCTGTTGGTCTTGGCTTCGTGGGTCTTGAAATCCCAGCGGCAGGAGTTGGTGCAGGTGCCCTGGTTGGGGTCGCGGTGGTTGAAGTAGCCGGAGAGCAGGCAGCGGCCCGAATACGCGATGCACAGGGCGCCGTGGATGAAGACTTCGAGCTCGGTGTCGGGGCAATCCTGGCGGATGCTGGCGATCTCGTCGATGGAGAGTTCCCGGGAGAGGATCACCCGCGAGATGCCGGCCATCTTCCAGAAGCGCACCGCGGCGGCATTGACGGTGTTGGACTGCACCGACAGGTGGATGGGCATCTCGGGGAAGTTCTCGCGGACCATCAGGATCAGGCCCGGATCGGACATGATCAGGGCGTCGGGCTTGAGGGCGATGACCGGGGCGATGTCCTTGATGAAGGTCTTGATCTTGGCGCCATGGGGATAGATGTTGGCGACCACATAGAAGTGCTTGCCCTGGCTGTGGGCGCGATTGATGCCGTCGGCGAGCACCGGCAGGTCGCCGAAATCGTTGTTGCGCACGCGCAGCGAGTAGCGCGGCTGGCCGGCGTAGATGGCGTCGGCGCCAAAGGCGAAGGCGGTGTCGAGCATCGCCAGGGAGCCGGCGGGGGCGAGGAGTTCGGGCTTTTTGCGGGACATGGAATCTCTGCTTGGGTTGGCGCTGGGCCGGAAGCGGCAATTTTTGCCGTCTAGTTGTGGGTGTTGCTGTGGGGTGAGGGCGGGTCAGCGGTAGGTGTCGACCACCGCGTTCCAGCGGGCCAGCACCGGGCTCTGGGCCTTGAGGTTGTTCTGGAGCATCTGCTCGGCCATTTCGAGCATGGCTTTTTGTTCCTTGCCGAGGAACTGGAGCTGCTGGGTGTCGAGATGGACCAGCAGGTCGCCGGGCTTGCGGCGGCCGCGGCCCGGAAAGCCTGCGCCGGCCACGCGGATCTCGGGGCTGGTGGCGGCTTCGGGGAGCAGCACCTCGCGCACGCCGTCGAGGGTGGGCACGTCGATGCTGCCGCCGGCCAGCACGCGGAACACGCTCACCGGCACGGTGACGTGGATGTCGTGGCCGTCGAGGCGGAACAGCGGGTGCGGGTGGGTGCGCAGGGTGAGGTAGAGGTCGCCCGGCTCGCCGTCATCCGGCGCGGGGCCGCCCTGGCCGCTGATGCGGAGTTCTTCGCCGGGCAGCATGGCGGGCGGAACGCTGACGGCCAGCTGCCGGTCGGCCGGGTTCCAGCCGCGGCCTTCGCAACTGGGGCAGCGGGTGTCGGTGGTGAAGCCCTTGCCGTGGCAGTGGGAGCAGGACTTGAGCCCGCCGCCGCTGCGCACCCGGCCGCTGCCGTGGCAGTGGCTGCACATGCTGGTGCGGCCATAGCTGCGGTGACCGCTGCCGTTGCAATCGTTGCAGGGCTCGCGGCCTTCTACGGTGACGGTGACGGTGGCGCCCCGGGCGGCGTCGAGGAGATCGACGAAAACTTCCTGGCGACGGTCTTCGCCTTTGGGCTTGGCAGGTTTTGAATGCCTGGCGGACGGTTCGGGCGCGGTGTCTACGTCGTCCGACGCGTCATCGGGCTTCTGGGTGAGGCGCTCGAAGGCCTGGCGGACGAGGCGGAACTGGTCCTGGGCCTGGGGGTCGGGGTTGCGATCCGGGTGCCAGCGCATCGCCAGGCGCTTGTAGGCGCGCTTGATTTCGGCGAGGGTGGCATCGGGATCGACCCCTAGGATCTGGTGGGCGTTACGGGCGGGCATCCCGCCATTTTAATCGGCCCGCCGGTGGGCGGGGGGCGATTGTTGGGGGGTGAGCGGGTGGGCTCAGCTCCGGTCGCTCTTCCGCCTGTCTTGTCGGCATTCGTTGATGCAGTGCACGGTGCCGTCTTCCTGGGCGACTTCGAGCTTCACGGCAAAGCCCCACAGGCGGGCGACGTGCTTGAGGACTTCGTCGTTATCGCCGGACAGCGGGCGGCGCTGGTACATCTGGTGGCGCAGGGTGAGGGAGCGGTCGCCGCGCAGGTCGACGTTCCAGACCTGCAGGTTGGGCTCGCGGCTGCCCAGGTTGTAGTTGTCGGAGAGGATTTCGCGCACCCGGCGGTAGCCAGACTCGTCGTGGATGGCGGAGATCTTGAGCTTGCTGTCCTTGTCGTCGTCGAGGATAGCGAAGAGGCGGAAGTCGCGCATCACCTTGGGCGACAGGAACTGGGCGACGAAGCTCTCGTCCTTGAAGTTGCGCATGGCGAAGTCGAAGGTCTCGCGCCAGTCGCTGCCGGCGATGTCCGGGAACCAGTAGCGGTCTTCGTCGGTGGGGCTTTCGCAGATGCGGCGGATGTCCTGCCACATGGCAAAACCCAGGGCGTAGGGGTTGAGGCCGCGGTACCAGGGTTCGCTGTAACTTGGTTGATAGACGACGTTGGTGTGGGAGTGGAGGAACTCCATCATGAAGCTGTCGGTGAGCAGCCCTTCGTCGTACAAGGTGTTGAGCAGGGTGTAGTGCCAGTAGGTGGCCCAGCCTTCGTTCATCACCTGGGTCTGGCGCTGGGGGAAGAAGTACTGACCGATCTTGCGCACGATGCGCACGATCTCCCGCTGCCAGGGTTCGAGGAGCGGGGCGTTCTTCTCGATGAAGTAGAGAAGGTTTTCCTGGGGCTCGGGCGGGAAGCGCCGGGCCTCGACGGTGGCGGTGCGCTGCTGCTGGGCGGGCAGGGTGCGCCACAGGTCATTGACCTGGCTTTGCAGGTATTCGGCGCGTTCCCGCTGGCGGGTGAGCTCTTTGTCCAGCGAGAGCTTGGCGGGGCGCTTGTAGCGATCCACGCCGACGTTCATCAGGGCGTGACAGGAGTCGAGGAGGAGCTCGACCTCCTCTTCGCCGTAGCGCTCTTCGCATTCGGTGAGGTAGTTCTTGGCGAAGAGGAGGTAGTCGACGATGGCGTCGGCGTTGGTCCACTGCCGGAACAGGTAGTTGCCCTTGAAGAAGCTGTTGTGGCCGTAGGCGGCGTGGGCGATCACCAGGGCCTGCATCGTCATGGTGTTCTCTTCCATGAGGTAGGCGATGCAGGGGTTGGAATTGATCACGATCTCGTAGGCGAGGCCCATCTGGCCGCGGCGGTAGCCTTTTTCGGTCTGCAGGAAGCTCTTGCCGAAGGACCAGTGGTGGTAATTGACGGGCATCCCGACGGACGAGTAGGCGTCCATCATCTGCTCGGAGGTGATGACCTCGATCTGGATCGGGTAGGTGTCGAGCCCGAAGCTGCGCGCCACGCGGTCGATCTCGGCGTGGTAGGTCTCGATGAGCTCGAAGGTCCACTCGCCTGGGGCGGGCAGGGATTTCCTGCGCTTGGTTCTGGTCGCTGTGCTCATGCCAGTTTCTTCTTGAAGAGTTCGCGGAACACGGGATAGATGTCGGGCAGCCCTTCGATGTGCTGCATTGCGAAGTTGGTGTGGTGGCCGACCAGTTTTTCGTATTCGCGCCACAGGTTCTGCGGCTCGCCCGGGGTGATCTCGATGTAGGCGAAGTACTGGAGGAAAGGCAGGATCGAACTGGCGAGCACCTCGCGACAGTGGGGCGAATCGTTCTCCCAGTTGTCGCCGTCGGAGGCCTGCGCGCCGTAGATGTTCCAGGCGCCGTTGGCGTAGCGCTGGTGGAGGATGTCCTTCATCAGTTCGAGGGCGCTCGACACCACGGTGCCGCCGGATTCGCGGGAGTGGAAGAAGTCTTCCTCGTTCACTTCCTTGGCTACTGTGTGGTGGCGGATGAACACCACCTCGATGTGCTCGTAGGTGCGGGTGAGGAAGAGGTACAGCAGCATGAAGAAGCGCTTGGCTGTCGCTTTCTTCTCCTCGTCCATTGAGCCCGACACGTCCATGATGCAGAACATCACGGCCTGGGTGGTCGGCTTGGGTACCTTGATCCGGTTGTTGTAGCGCAGGTCGAAGGTGTCGATGAAGGGGATGGCCTCGATCTTGGCGCGGAGAATGCCGATCTCGTCCTTCAGCTTGATGACTTCGGGATCGTCTTCTGGGTGTGTCAAAAGCAACTCTTCAAGTTGCTTTTGCAACTCACGCAAGCTGCCGCGGTAGGGCGACGACAGTGCCAGCCGGCGGCCCAGCGCGCCGCGCAGCGAGCGCACCACGTTGATGTTGGCCGGCGTGCCGTCGTTGGTGAAGCCGGCGCGCTGGCTCTTGTACTCGTGGATGCGGGCGAGCTGGGTCTTGACCAGGTTGGGCAGCGCCAGGTCGTCGAAGAACACGTCGAGGAATTCCTCGCGCGAGAGGTTGAAGACGAAATCGTCCTCGCCTTCGCCCTCGTTGCTGGCCTTGCCCTTGCCGGTGCCGCTACCGCCGCCGCCTTGCGGACGGTTGATCTGGTCGCCGGTGGAGAACTGGTCGTTGCCGGTGAAGATGGTCTCCCATACCCCGCCGCGCCCGTGATGAAACTGGGGCTCAGAGAGATCCTTGGCGGGGATGGAGACGCTCTCGCCGTTATCCAGATCCTTGATGGAGCGGCCGGAGATGGCATCGGCCACCGCCTCGCGGATCTGGTGTTTGAAACGGCGCATGAACCGCTGCCGGTTCACAGCACTCTTGTTCTTGCTGTCGAACCGGCGATCGATGATTCGGACCATTCGGGCCTCGCGAACTGTTGACGTGCCGCCAGCCCGACGGGGCCGGCGGTCGTGCGGTCAGGACGACTTGCGGACGCGCAGATACCACTCGCAGAGCAAGCGGACCTGCTTCTCGGTGTAGCCCTTTTCGATCATGCGATTGACGAAGTTCTGGTGCTTCTTCTGCTCGTCGCCGCTGGCCTTGGCGTTGAAGCTGATGACGGGCAGCAGATCCTCGGTGTTGGAGAACATCTTCTTCTCGATCACCGCGCGGAGCTTTTCGTAGCTCGTCCAGCTCGGGTTCTTGCCGTTGTTCTTGGCACGGGCGCGGAGTACGAAGTTCACCACCTCGTTGCGGAAGTCCTTCGGGTTGCTGATGCCGGCCGGCTTCTCGATCTTCTCGAGCTCGTCGTTGAGCGCGTTGCGATCGAGGATCTCGCCGGTGTTCTGGTCGCGGTATTCCTGGTCCTGGATCCAGAAGTCGGCGTAGGTCACGTAGCGGTCGAAGATGTTCTGGCCGTACTCGCTGTAGCTTTCGAGGTAGGCGGTCTGGATCTCCTTGCCGATGAACTCGGCGTAGCGCGGGGCGAGGAATTCCTTGATGAAGGCCAGGTACTTGGCTTCGTTCTCGGGCGGGTATTGCTCCTGGGCGATCTGCTGCTCGAGCACGTACATGAGGTGCACCGGGTTGGCAGCCACTTCGCGGTGATCAAAGTTGAACACCTTGGACAACACCTTGAAGGCGAAGCGGGTGGAGAGCCCGTTCATGCCTTCGTCGACGCCAGCGTAGTCGCGGTATTCCTGGTAGCTCTTGGCCTTCGGGTCGGTGTCCTTCAGGTTCTCGCCGTCGTACACCCGCATCTTGGAGAACAGGCTGGAGTTCTCGGGCTCCTTGATGCGCGACAGTACCGCAAACTGCGCCATCATCTTGAGGGTGTCGGGCGCGCAGGGGGCGTGGGACAGCGAACTGTTGGTAAGCAGCTTCTCGTAGATCCGCACCTCATCCGATACCCGCAGGCAGTAGGGCACCTTGACGGTGTAGATGCGGTCGAGGAAGGCCTCGTTGTTGCGGTTGTTCTTGAATGCTGCCCATTCCGATTCGTTGGAATGGGCCATCACGATGCCGTCGAAGGGGATCGCGCCGAAGCCTTCAGTGCCCTTGTAGTTGCCTTCCTGGGTGGCGGTGAGGAGCGGATGCAGCACCTTGATCGGCGCCTTGAACATCTCGACGAACTCCAGCAGCCCCCGGTTGGCGAGGCACAGGCCGCCGGAGTACGAGTAGGCGTCCGGGTCGTCCTGGGAATACTGCTCCAGCTTGCGGATGTCGATCTTGCCCACCAGCGACGAGATGTCCTGGTTGTTCTCGTCGCCGGGTTCGGTCTTGGCCACGGCAACCTGGCGGAGCACCGACGGGCGCAGCTTGACCACCTTGAACTTGGTGATGTCACCATTGAACTCGTGCAGGCGCTTGACCGCCCACGGGCTCATGATGGTGTTGAGGTAGCGCCGGGGAATGCCGTAGTCGTCTTCGAGGATCGCGCCGTCCTCGTCCATGCTGAACAGCCCGAGCGGGGATTCATGTACCGGCGAGCCCTTGATGGCGTAGAAGGGGATCTTCTCGACGAGTGACTTGAGCTTTTCGGCGAGCGAACTCTTGCCGCCACCCACTGGCCCGAGGAGGTAGAGGATCTGTTTCTTTTCCTCCAGACCCTGGGCCGCGTGTCGGAAATACGACACGATGTTCTCGATCGATTCCTCCATTCCGTAGAAATCCCGGAAGGCCGGATAGATCTTGATCATCTTGTTGGAAAAGATGCGCGAGAGGCGGGGGTCGAGACGGGTATCGACAAGCTCCGGCTCGCCGATCGCCTGGAGCATCCGCTCGGCGGAGCTGGCGTAAGCCATCTTGTCGGACTTGCACAGTTCCAGGTATTCCTGGACCGACATTTCCTCTTCCCGTGTTGTTTCGTAACGGGTCTGAAAGCTGGTGAAGATACTCATCTGATGTCTCCCGGGGGCAGGGCACCAGGCGCGGGTGCCGGTTTCGTCGTCGTCCAACAGCCTGGATAACGACACATTACGCAGAACGTTGAGCTGAGCACCTCGTCAGCTTGTGGGCATCCCATCAAGGCTTCGGAGTTCGGGTCATTACAGTTTGTGTGATAGCTGAAGATCAATTGGAGTTCCATTGATCGAGCGGGAGTTTGTCACGGCTGTAGCGCCGAGACGACGCATCGGCGCGGCATTGCAGGCTGTGCTGCAAGCCATTTCATGTGCTGTGTTAGACTAAAGGTTTTTCCGACGACTTCATGGCAGTCGGGTTTGAGAAGGCACGAGTCTTGCTCTGTGTTCTCTGCCTGTGTCGTGAGGCGTTATTGTCAAGAACGATCAGGGAATTTTCATGAGCAACCAGGAAACCGTGGTGAGCGCACTCGAGCGCCGTATCGATATGTCCGTGCCGCTGGCTGAAATCGACAAGGACGTGGATGCCCGTCTGAAGAAGATGGCTCGCACCGTCAAGATGCCGGGATTCCGTCCGGGGAAGGTTCCGTTCCGGATGGTCGCGCAGACCTACGGCCCGCAAGCCCGTTCCGAAGCCATCGGCGCTGCTGTCGAGCGCGTCCTTGGCGAACAGATCCGCGCCCTGAACGTGCGCGTTGCCGGCTACCCGAACATCGAGCCGAAGGAAGCCGCCGGCTCCGAAGCCCTGGAATTCACCGCCGTCTTCGAGGTCTACCCGGATGTGGTGATCGCCGACGTGAGCGGCCAGGAAGTCGAGCGCCCGCAACTCGAAGTCACCGACGCCGAAGTGGACAAGACCCTCGACGTCCTGCGCAAGCAGCGCACCACTTTCGTGCAGGCCGAACGTGCCGCCCAGGATGGCGACCGCGTGGTGGTCGATTTCACTGGCCGCAAGGATGGTGTCGAGTTTGAAGGTGGCAAGGCGACCGATTTCGCCTTCGTGATCGGCGGCGGCCAGATGCTCAAGGATTTTGAAACCGCCACCCTGGGCCTCTCCGCTGGCGAATCCAAGACCTTCGACATGACCTTCCCGGCTGACTACCACGCCGCCAACCTGGCCGGCCAGACCGTCCAGTTCGACGTGGCCGTGAAGAAGGTTGAAGCGCCGCAGCTGCCGGAAGTCGACGCCGAGTTCGCCAAGTCCCTGGGCATCGCCGACGGCGACGTGACCAAGATGCGCGAAGAAGTGAAGGCCAATCTGGAGCGCGAAGTGAAGCGTCGCATCCAGGCCAAGATCAAGGAGCGCGTCATGAACGTGCTGATCGAGACCCACCCGATCGAAGTGCCGAAGGCTCTCGTCGCTCAGGAATCCCAGACCCTTGCCGAAAACGCCAAGCGTGACTTCGAAGCCCGCGGCATGCAGACCAAGGACCTGCCGATCGACGCCAGCTGGTTCGGCGAGCAGGCGGCCCGCCGCGTCAAGCTCGGCCTGATCATGTCCGAGCTCGTGAAGAGCAAGGAGCTGTTTGCCAAGCCGGAACAGATCCGTGCCACCATTGAAGACTTCGCAGCCAGCTACGAAGATCCGAGCGAAGTGGTCGGCTGGTACTACTCCCAGCCCCAGCGCCTGGCCCAGGCCGAAGCGCTGGTGATCGAGGACAATGTGGTGGAGTGGGTCGTGAGCAACGCCAAGACGACCGACAAGGCCATCTCTTTTGACGAACTTATGGGCAATGCGGCTTAATTCCGCGGAAAGCGACAGGAAATGAATCCATTGACACCCCCGTTTTCTCGTAGTGACTGGGATCCGGTCGGTCTCGGCCTGATCCCGATGGTGGTCGAGCAGAGCGGTCGCGGCGAGCGTTCGTACGACATCTACTCGCGCCTGCTCAAGGAGCGGGTGGTGTTTCTGGTCGGCCCCGTCAATGACGTGACCGCCAACCTGATCGTGGCCCAGTTGCTGTTCCTCGAGTCCGAAAACCCGGACAAGGACATCTTCTTCTACATCAACTCTCCGGGTGGCTCGGTCACGGCCGGCATGGCGATCTACGACACCATGCAGTTCATCAAGCCGGACGTGAGCACCCTGTGCATCGGGCAGGCGGCCAGCATGGGCGCCTTCCTGCTTGCATCCGGAGCCAAGGACAAGCGATTCTCGCTGCCGAACTCCCGCATCATGATTCACCAGCCGCTGGGTGGTTTCCAGGGCCAGGCCTCGGACATCGAGATCCACGCCCGCGAGATCCTGTCCCTGCGCGCCAAGCTCAACGACATGCTCGCCAAGCACACCGGCCAGCCTGTCGAAGCCATCGAAAAGGACACGGATCGCGACAACTTCATGTCGGCGGAAGAAGCCGTGCGTTACGGCATCGTCGACAAGGTTCTCACCAGCCGCGCCGACGTGGCTTGATCGGTTCCAAGCATCCAGTACAGAGAGGAAGGCAGTAATGGCGGACAAGAAAACGAGCGGCGAAAAGCTCCTGTATTGCTCGTTCTGCGGCAAGAGCCAACACGAGGTCCGCAAGCTGATCGCGGGTCCGTCCGTGTTCATCTGCGACGAGTGCATCGAGCTATGCAACGACATCATTCGCGACGAAATTACTGCGGACACCGGAAGCGCCAAGGGCATCAAGGGTGAACTCCCGTCCCCGCGCGAAATCTCCGAGATCCTCGACCAGTACGTGATCGGTCAGCGCGCGGCCAAGCGCATCCTCTCCGTGGCGGTGTACAACCACTACAAGCGGCTGCGCCACCTCTCCAAGACCCACGACGAAGTCGAACTCTCGAAGAGCAACATCCTGCTGGTCGGCCCGACCGGTTCGGGCAAGACCCTTCTTGCCCAGACCCTGGCCCGCCTGCTCAACGTGCCCTTCGTGATGGCCGATGCCACCACCCTCACCGAGGCCGGCTACGTGGGTGAGGATGTCGAGAACATCATCCAGAAGCTGCTCCAGAAGTGTGACTACGAAGTGGACAAGGCTCAGCAGGGCATCGTCTACATCGACGAGATCGACAAGATCTCCCGCAAGTCCGACAACCCGTCGATCACCCGTGACGTGTCCGGCGAGGGCGTGCAGCAGGCGCTGCTCAAGCTCATCGAAGGCACCATCGCGTCGGTGCCGCCGCAAGGTGGCCGCAAGCACCCGAACCAGGATTTCGTGCAGGTGGATACCACCAACATCCTGTTCGTCTGTGGCGGCGCCTTCGACGGTCTCGACAAGGTGATCCGCAACCGTACCGAGCAGGTCGGCATCGGTTTCGGCGCCGAGGTGAAGAGCCGCGAGAGCAAGAACGTCTCCGAATCCCTGCGCAATGTCGAACCCGAAGATCTGATCAAGTTCGGTCTCATCCCTGAACTCATCGGTCGTCTGCCGGTGGTCGCCACGCTGCAGGAGCTCGACGAGGAAGCGCTCATCCAGATCCTCATCGAACCGAAAAACGCCCTGATCAAGCAGTATCAGAAACTGTTTTCGATGGAAGGCGTCGAACTCGAGGTACGGCCGGCGGCGCTTCAGGCCATTGCCCGCAAGGCGCTCAAGCGCAAGACCGGTGCCCGCGGTCTGCGTTCGATCCTTGAAGCGACGCTGCTCGACACCATGTACGACTTGCCGTCCATGGAAAACGTGTCCAAAGTCGTGGTCGACGAGGGCATGATCGATGGCGGCGCCCAGCCGATCCTGATCTACGCCGATCAACCCAAGGTCTCCGGCTCCAACTGAAATCAGGCAGAAGAAGTTTCATCCGACTGCTTGAATTGATGTCGCTGAGGCCCCATATGGGGCCTTAGTGCCTTTAAAGGAATAATCATGTCGAGCACGCTTGACCTCTCCGAAGACCAAGTCGAACTGCCGCTGCTGCCGCTGCGCGACGTCGTCGTCTTCCCGCACATGGTGATCCCGCTGTTCGTGGGTCGCCCCAAGTCCATCAAGGCGCTCGAGAACGCCATGGAGGCCGGCAAGAGCATCCTGCTGGTTGCCCAGAAGTCTGCCGCCAAAGATGAGCCCTCGGCCGACGATCTCTACGATCTGGGCTGCATCGCCAACATCCTGCAGATGCTCAAGCTGCCCGACGGCACCGTGAAGGTGCTGGTCGAAGGCGTGCAGCGCGCCCGTGTGGTGTCGGTCGAAGACCTGCGCACCCTGTTCGTCGCCAAGGCCCAGCCGATGCCCGCCGCCGAGACGCCGGACAACGAGGTCGAGGCCATGCGCCGGGCGATCATCAGCCAGTTCGACCAGTACGTTAAGCTCAACAAGAAGATCCCGCCGGAGATTCTCAGCTCCCTGTCGGGCATCGAGGAGCCGGGCCGGCTGGCGGACACCATCGCCGCCCACCTGCCGCTCAAGCTCGAGCAGAAGCAGGAAATCCTCGAGATGTTCGACCCGGGCGAGCGCCTCGAGCGCCTGCTCAACCAGCTCGAAACCGAACTCGACATCCTTCAGGTTGAAAAGCGCATCCGTGGCCGCGTCAAGCGCCAGATGGAGAAGAGCCAGCGCGAGTACTACCTGAACGAACAGGTCAAGGCCATCCAGAAGGAGCTCGGCGAAGGCGAGGACGGCGCCGATCTCGAGGAGATGGACAAGAAGATCAAGGCCGCCGGCATGACCAAGGAAGCCATGGCGAAGGCCCAGGCCGAGCTGAAGAAGCTGCGCCTGATGTCGCCCATGTCGGCCGAAGCCACCGTGGTCCGGAACTACATCGAGACCCTGGTCGGCCTGCCCTGGAAGAAGAAATCTCGCATCAGCAAGGATCTGGCCGAAGCCGAGAAGGTGCTCGACACCGAGCACTACGGCCTCGAAAAGGTCAAGGAGCGCATCCTCGAGTACCTCGCCGTGCAGCAGCGCGTCGACAAGCTCAAGGCGCCGATCCTGTGCCTCGTCGGCCCCCCGGGCGTCGGCAAGACCTCCCTCGGCCAGTCGGTGGCCCGCGCCACCAACCGCAAGTTCGTGCGCATGAGCCTCGGCGGCGTGCGTGATGAAGCCGAGATTCGCGGCCACCGTCGCACCTACATCGGTTCGATGCCGGGCAAGATCCTGCAAAACATGTCCAAGGTTGCCGTGCGCAACCCGCTGTTCCTGCTGGATGAAGTGGACAAGATGGGCCAGGACTTCCGCGGCGATCCGTCGTCGGCGCTGCTGGAGGTGCTCGACCCCGAACAGAACTCGACCTTCGTCGACCACTACATCGAAGTGGAATACGACCTGTCGGACGTGATGTTCGTGGCGACTGCCAACACCCTCAACATCCCGGCGCCGCTCCTCGACCGGATGGAACTCATCCGCCTGTCGGGCTACACCGAGGACGAGAAGGTCAACATCGCCCAGCGCTACCTTGTTCCGAAGCAGATGAAGAACAACGGGATCAAGCGCGAAGAGTTGTCGGTGACCGAAGACGCCATCCGCGACATCGTGCGCTTCTACACCCGCGAGGCGGGCGTGCGGGGTCTCGAGCGTGAGGTGTCGAAGGTCTGCCGGAAGGTCGTCAAGGCGCTGGTCCTGGGCAAGCGCAAGGCCAAGGTGGTGGTGAACGCCAAGAACATCGACAAGTACCTGGGCGTGCGCAAGTACACCTTCGGTGTGGCCGAGAAGGAAAACCAGATCGGCCAGGTGACCGGCCTCGCGTGGACCGAAGTGGGGGGCGAACTGCTGACCGTCGAAGCCGTGGCCCTGCCGGGCAAGGGCAAGATCATGACCACCGGCAAGCTCGGCGAGGTCATGCAGGAGTCCATCCAGGCGGCGCTGTCGGTGGTGCGTCGGCGCTCCAAGTCGCTGGGCATCCAGGAGGATTTCTATCAGAAGTCCGACATCCACATTCACTTGCCCGAAGGCGCGATTCCCAAGGACGGCCCGTCCGCCGGCATCGCGATCTGCACCGGTCTGGTGTCGGTGCTCACTGGCATCCCGGTGCGCTGCGACGTGGCGATGACGGGCGAGATCACCCTGCGTGGTGAAGTCCTGCCGATCGGCGGCCTGAAGGAAAAGCTGCTGGCGGCCGTTCGTGGCGGCATCACCCGCGCGCTGATTCCGCAGGAGAACGTCAAGGATCTCACCGAGATCCCCGACAACGTGAAGAACGAGCTGGAGATCATCCCGGTCAAGTGGATCGACCAAGTGCTCGAGCACGCGCTGGAGCGCATGCCCGAGGCGCTGCCGGAAGTCCCTGCCGCGGATGTCGCCGTCGCCAAGCCGGCCGAGCCGACTGAGAACGGTGAAGTCGTGAAGCACTGACCCGCGTCGTCATGATGCAGAAAGAGGCCGGCTGTGATGCCGGCCTCTTTTTTTGCGCTGCGGCCCGGAGATTGGCGCGATCCCTGTCGGGGGAATCGAATCGGCGACGCGGAAGCGTGCCCCAAAAAGAACAAGGCCCTCACGAGGAGGGCCTTGCCGGGTCTGGTCCCCCCGACAGGAATCGAACCTGTATCTGGCGCTTAGGAGGCGCCCGTTCTATCCATTGAACTACGGAGAGAGGAGGGCGGCATTCTATCCCGGCAGCGCCGGAAAATGCCACGTCTTCATGCTTTCCGCGGTGTCGGGGGACGCCTCGTCAGGACGCGCTCACGTCCATCTGGGATTGCAGGTAGTTCTGGATGCCGACCTTCTCGACCAGTTCGAGCTGGGTTTCGAGGTAGTCGATGTGCTCTTCGGTGTCGTCGAGGATGTGCTGGAAGATGTCGCGGCTCACGTAGTCGCGGACGGATTCACAGTAGGCGATGGCGTCCTTGAGGTGGGCGTGGCCGCCTTGCTCCAGCTTCAGATCGCCCTGAAGGCATTCCGGGACGTTCTCGCCGATCAGCAGCTTGTCGAGGTTCTGCAGGTTGGGGAGGCCTTCGAGGAACAGCACGCGCTCGATGAGCATGTCGGCGTGCTTCATCTCTTCGATGGATTCTTCGTACTCGTGCTTGCCCAGCTTGCCGAGGCCCCAGTTCTTGTACATGCGTGCATGCAGGAAGTACTGGTTGATGGCGGTCAGCTCGGTGGTGAGTTGCTTGTTCAGATGCTGGATGACCTTCTTGTCGCCTTTCATGCTGCCTCCTGGATCAATGGAAATGTACGGATGCCGTGCGAAAGGAGCTGGGGCGGGTGCTGCTTGTCGAGGGCCTGATGCAGGCACTGCTTGGCGCACCGGGCACACCGCCCGCATTCCTCGGTGACGCCCAACTCTACCCGAAGATCACGGAGTCGGCGAGCGCCGCCGGCGACGGCGGATTCGATCTGTTTTTCGGTGATTGCACGACAAACACAAACGTACATTGTCCTGTTTCCTCCAGCGCTTCTGGACAGCCAGGCGTTCAGTGGATCGGATAGAGCTGCAGCACCAGCTGGATCGCCGCATACCCGCCGGCAAGCCCCACAGCCAGCCAGAGCGCGACGCCGGTGGCAGAGAGGCGGGAAGACCCGGATGAGACCGGAAGCACGGGATGGCGGTGATGAGTGGTGAGCATCATTTTGTGAGAATCAGTTTGCCGGCACGTGTGGTACGCAACGCATAAATCATGCCTTCGTGTTCGATGAAGATGCAGCTGCGGTTATCGAACAGATCCTTGCTCCGGATCGGCGTGTCCATGTGACCGGCTTGTACCCGTGGGGCCTCTGGGTGATGCGCAGCCTTGGCTGTTTCGTCAGGGGTTGTCACGGTAGTTGTTAAAGCAAATGAGAACAATTCGTATTAAACAGATTGACCGATCGTTCGTCAAGCATGTTTTGCGGGGTGTGTGACGCACTTGCAGACAGCCCTCGTGCTGCCCGGTAGCCGCCGGAAAGGGCTCCGGGCGGCCTGGCAGGGTAGAATCCGCAGCTTTCCTGCGCCAGCCTCCCGGATTCGCCATGCCCCTGATCACCCTCGACGATGCCTGCCTTGCTTTCGGCCATGTTGCCCTGCTCGACAAGGCGGCCTTTCAGCTCGACCCCGGCGAGCGGGTTGCGCTCATCGGGCGCAACGGCAGCGGCAAGTCAAGCCTGCTGAAGGCGCTTGCGGGGCAGGCGACGCTGGACGACGGGCGGCTGTGGCGCCAGCCCGGCGCGCGGGTGGCCTACGTGCCCCAGGAGGCGGATTTCCCCCTCGAGCGCAGCGTGTTCGCCACCGTGGCCGACGGCCTGGGCGACGTGGCCCAGCTGCTGGTGGATTACCACGCGGCAA
Source organism: Zoogloea oryzae (assembly GCF_030161255.1). NCBI lineage: Bacteria > Pseudomonadati > Pseudomonadota > Betaproteobacteria > Rhodocyclales > Zoogloeaceae > Zoogloea > Zoogloea oryzae. The sequence continues at coordinate 16,537 of NZ_BSPX01000003.1, read as the reverse complement.
CCCTGGCGGTGGCCGAGGACGCCAGCGAGGCCGCGCTGGCCCGGCTCGAAGACCTGCAGCACCGGATCGAGGATGCCCAGGCCTGGCGCCTGGAGCAGCGCGTCGAGCAGGTGCTGGGCCAGCTCAAGCTGTCGGGCGAGGCGGTGGTGGGCAGCCTGTCGGGTGGCGGCATCAAGCGGGTGGCGCTGGCCCGGGCGCTGGTGGGCGAGCCGGAGATCCTGCTGCTGGACGAACCGACCAACCACCTGGACATCGACGGCATCCTGTGGCTTGAAGAATTGATCCGCGACTTTGCCGGGGCGGTGGTGGTCATCACCCACGACCGGGTGTTCCTCGACCACGTAGCGACGCGGATCGTCGAGCTTGATCGCGGCATCCTGTCCAGCCATCCCGGGCGTTTTTCCGAATACCTGGCCCGCAAGGCCGACCAGCTGGACGCCGAAGAGAAGGCCAACGCTCGCTTCGACAAACTGCTGGCCCAGGAGGAGGTGTGGATCCGCAAGGGCGTGGAAGCGCGACGGACCCGCAACGAAGGCCGCGTGCGCCGGCTGGAGGCCCTGCGCCGGGAGCGCGGCGCACGGCGCGACCGGCTGGGAACGGTCAAGCTGGCGCTGGACCGGGGCGAGGGCAGCGGCCAGATGGTGGCCGAACTCGAGAACGTCAACAAGCGCTTTGGCGAGCGCACCATCGTCCGGGATTTCTCGACGCGCATCCTGCGGGGCGACCGGATCGGCCTGATCGGCCCCAACGGCGCCGGCAAGACGACGCTGCTCAAGCTCATCCTCGGCGGGCTGGAGCCGGACGACGGCCGTGTGCGGCGTGGCACCCGCCAGACGGTGGCCTACTTCGACCAGCTGCGCGAGCAGCTCGACCCGGAGGCGCCGCTCACCGAGGTCATCAGCCCGGGCTCGGATTACGTGGAGATCGCCGGCCACCGCACCCACATCATCGGCTACCTGGGGGATTTCCTGTTCTCGCCCCAGCGCGCCCGCTCGCCGGTCAAGTCGCTGTCAGGCGGCGAGCGCAACCGGCTGCTGCTGGCCCGACTGTTCGCCCGGCCGGCCAACGTGCTGGTGCTCGATGAACCGACCAACGACCTGGACATCGAGACGCTTGATCTGCTCGAAGACCTGCTGGCGCAGTACGACGGCACGGTGTTCCTGGTCAGCCACGACCGGGCCTTCCTGGACAACGTGGTGACGCAGGTGATTGCAGCCGAAGGTGATGGCCGCTGGAAGGAATACGCCGGTGGTTACGAGGACTGGCTGCGGGTGCGCAAGACCAGCGAAGCCGCCGCACCAGCTGCGACGCCCAAGTCCGCTGCGCCAAAGAAGGAAGCCACGCCCGCACCTGCGGCGAGCAACAAGCCGGCCAAGCTGAGCTGGAAGGAACAGCGCGAACTGGAAGCACTGCCAGACCGCATCGCGGCGCTGGAAGACGAGCAGGGCGCGATCCAGGCCCGGCTCAACGACCCGGCCATTTATCGGGATGCGCCGCAGGAGGTGCCGCAGCTAAACGCGCGGCTGCAGGCGCTGGAGGGCGAGATCGAGGCAGCGATGCTGCGCTGGGAAGAGCTCGAGGCCCGTTCGGGCGGCAAGTAAGCCCGGTCAGGCCTGAGGCAGGGCGCGGTCGGGGTCTCCGCCGGCCGCCAGCAGGTTCTCGATCGACTCGTGGGGCACCTGCAGGCGGGCCAGCAGGTTCTCGCGGCTGATGTGGATCAGCTTCTCGATGGCCGAAAGATCGTCGGGAATCGCCGGGTTGTCCCAACCCTGGGCGGTGTGGCGGGCGAGGCTGTTGGCCAGCTGCACGGTGCGCACCCGGGCGTTGTCGATGTATCGCTCGTCCATCATCGACACCAGCAGGTCGGGCAGGTGCCAGTGGCGCACCAGCGCCAGCTGCAGTTCCTTGGCCGAGAAGTTGAATACCGAGCGCTGGGCCACCGCCGAGCGCAGCCCGCGGTCGACCCGCTGGAGTTCATACACCTGCTGGGTGAGGGTCGGGGCGAAGCACCAGCACAGGATCTCGGTGACCTCCGACAGCAGCGCCGCCACCGTCACCTCATCCACGTCCAGATCATGGCGCACGATCGCCCAGTCGCGGGCATAGCGGGCCGCCCGGCGGGCGCGGCTGATCACCCGCAGTACGCCCACCAGGGCCTTCGGATGCTGGGCAATCTGGCCTTCGATGGTCGGCTGGTCGGCAAAGTCGCGCAGGAAGGGTGAGATGCCCATCATCATGATCGCCCGCTCGATCGTCGTGATGTCGTGGTTCTGCCGGGCGCGCCGGTTGGCCTCGATGTGGATCAGCACCTTCAGCGTCATCATCGGGTCTGACAGCACCAGCGCGGCCACTGTTCGCCCGTTGATGCTGTCCTCCTGTTCGAGCATCGCCTGCAGCTCCTTGACCGTGTGCTTGAGCACGGGCAGGGGTTCCTGGCTGAAGAAGGCGATGTAACTGTCGATGGTGTCGAACGGCTGTGGGATCAGGGCCATTGTCATGCTCCGGCGGGTGATGACCTCATTTACGGCAGGACGGTCGCGGGATTGAGGCCCGGGGCGGAACGCGGGGCTGGCAGGCGGGTTGCCAAGGCTATAATCGGCCGACCAACACATAAGGATGCCGCTGCGCATCCATTCACGAGGAGAGCAAAACCATGTCCAGCGTCCCGAACCCGTTCCAGGCCTTTGTTCTGCGGCAGGACGAGAACCGCAAGGTGCTCGCCGCGATGGAGCCGCTCACCGTCGACCAGCTCGATGCTGGTGAGGTTCTCATCGAAGTGGCGTATTCGAGCGTCAATTACAAGGACGCACTGGCCGCCACCGGCACCGGCAAGATCATCCGGCGCTTCCCGTGCGTGGGCGGCATCGACATGAGCGGGACGGTGGTCGAGAGCGCCGACCCGCGCTTCAAGCCGGGCGACGCCGTGATCGCCACCAGCTACGACATCGGCGTGGCTCACCACGGCGGTTACGCCCAGTACGCCCGCGTGCCGGCCGGCTGGGTGGTGCCGCTCCCCGACGGCCTGTCGCTGTTTGACGCCATGGCGCTGGGCACCGCCGGCTTCACCGCCGCGCTGGGTATCGTGCGGATGGAAGACAACGGCCTGGCGCCCGCCAATGGCCCGGTGATCGTCACCGGCGCCAGCGGCGGCGTGGGCGGCCTCGCCATCGACATGCTGGCGGGCCTTGGTTATCACGTGGTGGCCCTCACCGGCAAAGCCCACGAAGAGGCCTATCTCAAGGATCTCGGCGCGGCCGAGATCAAGCTGCGCGACACCATCGACCCGGCCAAGACCCGCCCGCTGGACGTGGGCCTGTGGGCTGGCGCGGTGGATAACGTGGGCGGTGACATCCTCGCCTGGGTGCTCTCGACCATGAAGCAGGCCGGCACCGTGGCCAGCATCGGCAACGCCCAGAGCATCAAGCTCGACACCACGGTGTTCCCGTTCATCCTGCGTGGCGTGAGCCTGCTGGGTGTTGACTCCGGCTACATGGGTGAGCCGACCCGTACCCGCGTGTGGCAGCGCCTGGCGGGCGATCTCAAGCCGCGCCACCTCGCCGCCATGACCCGCACGGTGCCGTTTGCCGAACTGCCGGGCGTTTTTAACGACTTCATCGCCGGCAAGGTCAAGGGGCGCACGGTGATTGCCGTTAAGGGGTGAAGTCCCCAACAGCGAGTCCCCAGCATGAACGATTCAACCGATCAGGCCCTGCCGCGTGTTCTGATCATTGACGATTCCCGGATGGTCAGAGCATCGATCATCCGGCACGTGAGGGACCGCTTTGATGTACGTGAGGAAGCGGACGGGGAGGCCGGCTGGCGGACGCTGCTGGTCGACCCGACCATCCAGGCGGTGATCACCGACATCGGGATGCCCAACCTCGATGGCTACGGCCTGCTGGAACGCATCCGCTCCTCGCGCCTGTCGCGCATCAACACCCTGCCGGTGGTGGTCATCTCCGGCGACGACGAGCCGGACGTGCGCGTCAAGGCCAAGAGCGCCGGCGCCACCGACTTCATCTCCAAGAGCATCGGCAACATCGAGCTCCTGGCGCGCCTCGAGGCGCTCACCCAGCTTGCCCGCACCCAGCGCGATCTCGAGGAAAGCCGCGCCGCGCTGGCCACCGCCAGTCCGGTCGACCCCGCCTCCGGGCTCGCCACCCAGTCTTATCTGCACTACCACGCCTCCCAGGAGCTCTCGCTCGCCCAGCGCAAGCATGGCGCCCTGTCGGTGATGGTCATCGAGATCGACCAGTTCGACACCCTCGTGGCCCGCTACGGCGCCCACGTGGCGCAGCTGGTCAATCGCAAGCTGTCGAAGATCATGGCCACCAAGCTGCGCAAGGAAGACACCGTGGCCGAACTGGCCCCGGCGCGCTTTGCGGTGGTCTCGCCCAGCACCGACATGCTTGGCGCCTGCGGCTTTGCGATGCGCCTGCGCGGGGCGATCGAGCACATCGTGATGACCTATCGGGAGGAGCGCATCCGCATCCGCCTGACCATGGGCATCGCGGCCGCCGATCCCGAACTGCAGCAGACTGTCAGCCACCTGATCGGCATCGCCGTCGAGCGCCTCACCGCCGGGCAGCTTGCCGGGGGCAACCGGGTGATCGGCGACAACGGCGAGGTGACCCCCGACCTGCTCGCACCGCCGGCCCGCCCGCCGGTGAGCATCGATCAGCTATTGCAGCACCTGGCCACCACCGGGCCGGATGCCGCGCTGCGCAGTAAACTCCCGGATGCCATCCGGACCCTCCTTCCTCTGCTGGAATTGATAGAATCCGAGCACCCGTCCGGTCTGCCGCTTGCCACCCTCGCACGCGTCGCAGAAGCCGGCCTGGAAACGGCAGCGCACCACAACGACTGAGCGGGCGCCATGACGCACCGCCGCCGCTGCCCATGTTCGGACTTTATTTGGGGGAGGAACCCATGGCTTCATACAAGGAATTTCACAAGCGCTCCATCGAAGACCGCAACGGCTTCTGGGGCGAGCAGGCCGAGCTGATCCACTGGAACAAGCAGCCCGAGCAGATCTACGACTTCTCCAACCCGCCGTTCGTCAAGTGGTTCAAGGGCGGTGAAACCAACCTCTGCTACAACGCCGTCGACCGTCACGCGGAAAGCAACCCCAACGGCAAGGCGCTGGTTTACATCTCCACCGAGACGGACGAGGAGAAAACCTATTCGTTCTCCGAACTGCGCACCGAAGTCATGCGCATGGCGGCGATCTACCAGAGCCTCGGCGTCAAGAAGGGCGACCGCGTCCTGATCTACATGCCGATGATCGCAGAAGCCTGCTTCGCGATGCTGGCCTGTGCCCGCATCGGCGCGATCCACTCGGTGGTGTTCGGCGGTTTCGCCTCCCACTCGCTGGCCACCCGCATCGACGATGCCAAGCCCACCGTGATCGTCTCCGCCGACGCCGGCATGCGCGGCGGCCGTCCGGTGCCCTACAAGCACCTGCTGGACGAAGCCATCAGCCTGGCCGAGCATAAGCCCGCCAAGGTGCTGATGGTCAACCGTGGCCTCGACAAAGAGATGGTCGTGGTCGAAGGCCGCGACGTGGATTACGCCACCCTGCGCGCCGCCCACATGGACGCCAACGTGCCGGTCACCTGGCTCGAGTCCTCCGAACCCAGCTACATCCTGTACACCTCCGGCACCACCGGCAAGCCGAAGGGCGTGCAGCGTGACACCGGCGGCTACGCTGTGGCGCTGGCCGCCTCGATGAAGCACATCTACTGCGGCAACGCGGGCGAGACCTTCTTCTCCACGTCCGACATCGGCTGGGTGGTGGGTCACAGCTACATCATCTACGGCCCGCTGATCGCCGGCATGGCCACGATCATGTACGAAGGCACCCCGCTGCGCCCGGACGCCGGCATCTGGTGGAAGATCTGCCAGGAGCAGGAAGTCACCGTGATGTTCAGCGCCCCGACCGCCATCCGCGTGCTCAAGAAGCAGGACCCGGCCTTCCTCAAGAAGTACGACCTCTCCAAGCTGCGCGCCCTCTACTGCGCCGGCGAGCCGATGGACGAGACCTCCCACCAGTGGATGATGGACGAGCTGGGCATCCAGGTCATCGACCACTACTGGCAGACCGAAACCGGCTGGGCGATGCTGTCGCTGATGCCGGGCGTCGAGAAGCACGACGTGCAGCTGGGCTCCCCGGGCTTCCCGGTGTACGGCTACGACGTGCGCCTGTTCCGCGACGACGGCTCCGAGTGCGGCCCCAACGAGAAGGGCATCGTCGGCGTCGTGCCGCCGCTGCCGCCGGGCTGCCTGTCCACCGTGTGGGGCGACGACAAGCGCTTCGTGTCCACCTACTTCACGCTGTTCCAGGACCCGATGGTCTACTCCAGCTTCGACTGGGGCATCAAGGACGACGCCGGCTACTACAAGATCCTCGGCCGTACCGATGACGTGATCAACGTCGCCGGTCACCGTCTCGGCACCCGCGAGATCGAGGAAGCGGTGCAGTCCCACCCGGCTATCGCCGAAGTGGCGGTGGTGGGCGTGGCCGACCAGCTCAAGGGCCAGATGCCGATGGCTTTCGCCGTCGTGAAGGACCCGACCACCATCGACACCCCCGAGAAGGTCGTGGCCCTCGAAAAGGCCGTGATGAAGATCGTGGACGGCAGCCTCGGCGCCATCGCTCGCCCGGCCCGCGTGCACTTCATCTCCGGTCTGCCCAAGACCCGCTCCGGCAAGATGCTCCGTCGTTCGATCCAGGCGCTGGCTGAAGGCCGTGATCCGGGCGATCTGACCACCATCGAAGACCCGAGCACCCTGGAACAGATCAAGGCAGCCCTCACCGCCTGATCCCGCTTCCAGTCAGCACCAGAAGCCGACCGCCCAATCCGCGGTCGGCTTTTTTCTTGGCAACACGACACATGATTCGACTCCCGATCCCGCTCCTCGCCCTGGCCGTCAGCGTCGCGCCCGGCGTGGCCGAAGCCGCCGCGCGCATCCATTGCCACACCACCTACGGGGGCGAGACGCGCCTGCACGTGGCTCGTCCGGTGGCCTCGCCCTACGGCGTCGGGAGCGAACCGATCGGCAGCCACTTCCTGTTCCGGGTGGTGTTCGAGGGCCAGCCCCGCGAGCTGGCGGCCGTGAAGATCTACACCTACGCCGATCTCGATCACGGCCCGACGCTCATCCACCAGTCGACCCATCCGCTGCCCCTCGCCAATCGCGGCGCGTATGGCTTCACCGGGCTGCAGCGGGTCTACGAGCCCCGGCGGGACAGCGAACTCGAATACTGGTGCGAAGTCGCGGGGGGAGGGCGGAAATGAGCCTGCGACGCCTGCTGGCCGCCACCGCGCTGATCGCCCTGGCGCCGGCCGCCGCGGCCGAAAGCCTGAGCCTGATCTTCGCTGGCGACGTGATGCTCGACGACGGCCCGGGCCGGGTGGTGGCCGACGGGCGCGATCCTCTCGCGGCGGTCGCGCCGCTGCTGGCGGGTGCGGACTACCGCATCGCCAACCTGGAATGCCCGGTGGCCACCACCGGCGCGCCGCTGGACAACAAGATCTACAGCTTCCGCGCCCATCCGCGGGTGCTGTCGGTGCTGCAGGGGCGCTTCGATGCGGTGTCGCTGGCCAACAACCACTCGGGCGACTATGGCCCGGGGGCCTTCACCGAAACGATGGCCCTGCTGGATGGCGCCGGCATCCGCCGCTTCGGGGGCGGGCGCAATCTGGTCGAGGCCCACGCGCCCCTGTGGATCGAGCGCAAGGGGCTGCGCATCGCCGTGCTCGGCTACAACGAATTCAAGCCGCGGGTGTTCGAGGCGGGCGCCGACCACCCCGGCATCGCCTGGAGCGAGGACAGTCACGTGATCGCCGACATCCGCGCCGCCCGCAAGGCCGGGGCCGATCTGGTGATCCCTTTCATGCACTGGGGCTGGGAGCGCGAGCCCGAACCCTCGGCCCGCCAGCGTGCGCTGGCCCGGCGAATGATCGACGCCGGCGCCGCGGCGGTGGTGGGCGGGCACCCCCACGTCACGCAAGGGGCAGAGCTTTATCGCGGCAAGCCCATCATCTACAGTCTGGGCAACTTCGTGTTCGACGGCTTTGACGATGTCCCCGCCGGGCGGGTGGGCTGGCTGCTGCGGCTGGAGCTCGACCGACGCGGCGTGGCCGAATGGCGCACCTTTGAAGCGCGGATGGATGGAGAAGGCGTACCGTCGCCCGCAACTGGCGCCGTCACGCCCTGCGGCCGGCGGGGCGATCGCGTCGTGGGCGCCTGCCGCAACCCCTGAGCGACGTCAGATCAGGCCCTCGAAGAGCTGCACCGGCACGGTCTCGCCGGCCGTCACGTCGCCGCGGGTCTCGTCGATCACGATGAAGCAGTTGGCCTCGGAGAGCGAGCGCAGCACCCCCGAGCCCTGGGCCGACGCCGGCTTCACCTTCCACACGCCGTCCTCGGCAAACAGCCGGCCGCGCAGGAATTCGCAGCGGCCCGCCAGCTTGCGCACCGGCGCCACGCACACGGCCGGCATCAGCGGCCGCTCAGGCAGCGGATCGACGCCAGAGAGCTTGAGCAGGGCGTCCTGCACGAACTGGTAGAAGGTCACCATCACCGCCACCGGGTTGCCCGGCAGGCCGAACATCCAGGCTTTGCCGATGCGCCCGAAGGCCATCGGACGGCCCGGCTTGATGTCGATCTTCCAGAAACCCACTTCGCCCAGGCGTTGCATCAGATCCCGGATGAAATCGGCTTCGCCCACCGACACGCCGCCGGTGGTCAGCACCACGTCGGCGCTGCCGGCCGCGGTGAGGAAGGCGGCCTCGAGTTCGTCCGGCCGGTCGGGCACCACGCCCATGTCGATCAGCTCGCAGCCCAGGCGGGCGAGGGCGCCGTGGAGGGTGTAGCGGTTCGAGTCATAGACCTCGCCCGGGGCGAGGGGGCGGCCGACGCTGGCGAGCTCGTCGCCGGTCGAGAAGAACGCCACCCGCAGGCACCGGGTGACGGCCACCTCCGCCAGCCCGAGGGATGCGGCAAGGCCCAGCTCGGCGGGGCCCATGCGCTTGCCGCGGGGGATCGCCACGCCGCCTTCGGCCAGATCCTCGCCGGCGCGGCGCACGTTCTGCCCGAGCCGCAAGCCGCCGGGCACGGTGATGCGCTCGCCGTCGACGCCCACTACCTCCTGCACCACCACGCTGTCGGCGCCCATCGGCATCACGCCGCCGGTCATGATCCGCACCGCCTGGCCGCGCCCGACGATGCCGGAAAAGCCCCGCCCGGCGTAGGCGGTGCCCACCACCTGCAGCGACACCTCGCCGTCGGCGGGCAGGTCTTCGGCCCGCACGGCGTAGCCGTCCATCGCCGAGTTGTCGTGGGCCGGCACGTTGCACGGGGCGATCACATCCCGCGCCAGGGGGCGGCCCAGGCTGGCCCGCAGGGCCACGCATTCGTGGCCGCCCACCGGTGCCACGGCGTCGAGGATGGTCCGGCGCGCTTCAGGGACGGTCAGCGTCTGGCGGGGGGCGGCGCATCCTGGGTCGAGGCTCATCGAGGGGCTCCTGGCTGTGGGTCGAGAGGGTTGATTAGTAACACAAATCGGAACCGCTGGAATCATTGCGGCGGTGCGCATTGACACGGCTACGCGCCTGCGTATGCTGGCCTGACCGCGAATCCTCGCGCGGCCGGATGGCTTGCGGTGGATTGCGACTGACGCAGCCCCGGTTCGCCACTGCGGGCCAATAAAAACGAGGAGACATTCATGTGGAAATCGCTTCACATCGACCCGAAGAAGTGCACCGGCTGCCTGCAGTGTGAGATGGCATGCTCGGTCGAGCACACGGGGGCCATCAATCCGTCCAAGTCGCGCATCAAGGTCTTCAGCTTCGAAACCGAGGGCCGCAAGGTGCCGTACACCTGTACCCAGTGCACCGATGCGTGGTGCCTCAACGCCTGTCCGGTCGATGCGATCCGTGTCGATGCGGCCACCGGCGCCAAGCAGGTCTTCGACGATGTGTGTGTCGGGTGCAAGGTGTGCACCATCGCCTGTCCCTTCGGCACCATCAATTACAACCAGGATAGCGGCAAGGTCCAGAAGTGCGACCTGTGCGGCGGCGAACCGGCCTGTGCAGAAGCCTGCCCGACCGGCGCGATCACCTATGTGGATGCCGACTGGACGGGGATCGACAAGATGCGCGCCTGGGCCGCCAAGGCCAACACCGCTGTGACCGAATAAGGAGACCGACCATGGCCTGGAACCGAAAACTGCTGCGCGTCAATCTCACCACCGGCACCTGCACCGCCGAACCCCTCAACATGGAATGGGCGCAGGACTACCTGGGCTCCCGCGGGCTCGCCACCAAGTACTTCGTCTCCGAAGTCGACCCGAAGGTCGACCCGCTGTCCCCCGACAACAAGATGATCATGTCCACCGGGCCGCTCACCGGCACGATGGCTTCAACCGGTGGGCGCTACACGGTGGTCACCAAGGGCCCGCTCACCGGCGCCATCGCCTGTTCCAACTCCGGCGGCTTCTTTGGCGCCGAGATGAAGTTTGCCGGCTGGGACATGATTATCTTTGAAGGCCGTTCGCCGAAGCCGGTCTACCTCTACCTGGAAAACGACAAGGCCGAGCTGAAGGACGCCACCCACCTGTGGGGCACCAGCTGCTGGCACACCGAGGAGACCATCAAGCACGAGCTGCAGGACCCGCTGGTTCGCGTCTCGTCCATCGGCCTCGCGGGCGAGAACCAGGTGCTCTTCGGCTGCATCGTCAATGATCTGCACCGGGCGGCGGGCCGTTCGGGCGTGGGCGCGGTGATGGGCTCGAAGAACCTCAAGGCCGTGGCGCTGCGCGGCACCAAGGGCGTGTCGGGCGTGAAGGACATGAAGGCCTTCATGAAGATCACCGCCGAGAAGAAGAAGGTGCTGGCCGACAACGCCGTCACCGGCCAGGGCCTGCCCAAGTTCGGCACCCAGGTGCTGATGAACGTCATCAACGAGATGGGCGGGCTGCCCACCCGCAATCACCGGGACGTACAGTTTGAAGACGCCGGCAAGATTTCTGCCGAGGCCATGCACGAGAAGCGCCCCAGCGACAACAAGCCGCACCTGGTCACCAACGCCGCGTGCTTTGGCTGCACCATCGCCTGCGGGCGCATCTCCGAGATCGACAAGGGCCACTTCACGGTGGTGAACAAGCCCGAATACTGGGGCGCCTCCGGCGGCCTCGAGTACGAAGCCGCGTGGGCACTGGGCGCCGCCAACGGCGTGGGTGATCTGGAAGCCCTGCAGTACGCCAACCTGCTGTGCAACGAGCAGGGCATGGACCCGATCTCCTTCGGCGCCACGGTTGGCGCGGTGATGGAGCTCTACGAGATGGGCGTGCTTACCAAGGAGCAGATCGGCATCGACGCGCCCTTCGGCTCGGCCGAGGCGCTGGCCCGGCTGGCCGAGATGACCGCCCGGGGCGAAGGCTTCGGCAAGGAAATCGGCCAGGGCTCGAAGCGGCTGTGCACCAAATATGGCCACCCGGAGCTGTCGATGACGGTGAAGGGGCAGGAATTCCCGGCCTACGATTCCCGCGCGATCCAGGGCATGGGCCTCACCTACGCTACCTCCAACCGCGGCGCCTGCCACCTGCGTTCCTACACCGTGGCGTCCGAAGTGCTGGGCATTCCGGTCAAGACCGATCCGCTTACCACCGACGGCAAGCCCGAGCTGGTGAAGGCCTTCCAGGACGCCACCGCGGTGTTCGACTCGGCTGGCATCTGCGTGTTCACCTCGTTTGCCTGGACGGTGGCCGATGTGCAGCCGCAGATCGAAGCCGCCTGTGAGGGCGACTGGTCGATGGACAAGCTCAACCTGATGGGCGAGCGCATCTGGAACATGGAGCGCCAGTTCAACAACGCCGCCGGCCTCACCCGCAAGGATGACGACCTGCCGCCGCGCCTCAAGACCGAACCGGCCAAGACCGGCCCGGCCAAGGGGCTGGTGAATGGCATCGATAAGATGCTGCCGGAGTACTATGAGCTGCGCGGCTGGACCCAGGAAGGCGTACCCACGCCCGAGACGCTGTCCCGCCTCGGCCTCTGAGGGCCGCGTCCGCTACGGTTCCCGAGCTGTTGATCCAAGCGCACACGACGCCGGCTCCGGCCGGCGTCGTCGTGCCTGCGACATGAGGATTTCCCGATGAAGCATCTGATCCTGGGCAATGGCCCGGCCGGCGTGGTTGCCGCCGAGGCCCTGCGTCGCGCTGCGCCCCGCGACGAAATCGTGATGGTCGGCAGCGAGAACCTGCCGTCCTATTCGCGGATGGCGATTCCCTACCTGCTGGAAGGCAACATCGACGAATCCGGCACCTACCTGCGCAAGACGCCGGGCCACTTCGACGCCCTGGGCGTGCGCCTGCTGGAGGGCCGCGCGGTGGCGCTCGACACGGCCAAGCAGACGGTGCTGTTTGCCGACGGCCACTTTGAAAGCTACGACCGGCTGCTGGTGGCAACCGGCTCCCACCCGGTGCGGCCGCCGATCCCCGGCGTCGACCTGCCCGAGGTGCAGACCTGCTGGACGCTCACCGACGCCCGCGCCATCGCCGCGCTGGCCAAGCCCGGCGCCCGGGTGCTGCAGCTGGGCGCCGGCTTTATCGGCTGCATCATCATGGAAGCCCTCGCCAAGCGTGGCGTGCAGCTCACGGTGGTCGAGATGGGCGACCGGATGGTGCCGCGGATGATGACGCCCAAGGCCGGCGGCATGATCAAGCGCTGGGTCGAGGAGCAGGGGATCCGGGTGGTCACCTCCGCCGGCGTCGAGCGCATCGACCGGGCTGAAGGGGGCGATGCGCCGCTCACCGTCAGCCTCTCCACCGGCGACAAGCTGGCCTGCGATCTGGTGATCGTCGCTGCGGGCGTCGCGCCCAACGCGGCATTCCTCGACGCCACCCCGGTGCACGTGGCCAAGGGCGTGCTGGTGGATGCGCGGATGGAGACCTCGGTGCCCGGCATCTTCGCGGCCGGCGACGTGGCCGAGGCGCCGGATCTCTTCACCGGCGCCCATCTGGTTTCCGCCATCCAGCCCAACGCGGCCGATCAGGCCCGCGTTGCCGCCATCAACATGGCCGGCGGCAACGCGCGGATGCCCGGCGTGCTGGCGATCAACGTGCTCGACACCCTGGGGCTCATCTCCACGTCCTTCGGGCAGTGGTGGGGCGAGCCGGACGGGCAGGGCGTCGAGGTGGTGGATGAAGCCGCCTTCCGCTACCTCAGCCTCCAGTTCAAGGACGACGTGCTGATCGGCGCCACCTCCATCGGCATGACCCAGCACGTGGGCGCCCTGCGCGGGCTGATCCAGGGCCGGCTCAAGCTGGGCAAGTGGAAGGACGTGCTGCTTGAGTCGCCCCAGCGTTTCTTCGAGGCCTATCTGGCCGCCACCCAGCCGGATTCGGTCGCCCGCCGGCAGGCCGCCGCTGCCTTTGCCTGAAAGCCTGCATGCGAGTCGTCTTCAAGCTCTTTGCCTCCCTTGCGGATTACCTGCCGGCCGACCGGCGGGGCAACATCGTCGAGCTGGACGTGGTGCCAGGCACCACGGTGGGCGATCTCATCACCGCCTACCGGGTGCCCGAGAAGAGCGCCCACCTGGTGCTGGTCAATGGCCATTACATCGCGCCGGCGGCCCGCGCCGGCCGGGTGCTGGCCGAGGGCGATGAACTGGCGATCTGGCCGCCCATCGCCGGAGGCTGACCCGGCCCATGGCGGAAGATGTGAGCGCGCCGGGCGGTTTCGTCCGGGAGGTCGGCGCAACGCTGGCCGAGTTTGAGCGTGGGCTGCGGCTGGCCGTGCCGGATGGCGTCTCGGCGCCGTCGCCAGGGTGCCTGCGGGTGGCCTCGGGCGGGGTAACGCTCGACATCGATCTGACTGAGCTCCCCGAACGTCGCCTGGGCCAGTTTCGCCTGCCGGTGCTTGCCGCCCGCTACCGTTTTGTTGCCGGCGATGTGCCCGACCGGGCGGCGCTGCTGGCCCACCTAGACCGCGCCATGCAGCGGGGGGGCGGATGAGCGGGCTCGGTGCGGCTTTTTCCGATGCCTTTGCGCTCCTTGCCGGCTTCGATCATCAGGTGGCGGAGATCGTCACCCTGTCCCTCGAGGTGAGCGGGCTGGCCGTGTTGCTGGGCACGCTCATCGGCCTGCCCCTGGGCGCCTGCCTGGGCGTGGGGCGCTTTCCCGGCCGGCAGCTGCTGGTTGTCGTGCTCAATGGCTGCATGGGCTTGCCGTCGGTGGTGGTCGGGGTGGTGGTGTATCTGGCCCTGTCACGCTCCGGGCCGCTGGGCAGCCTGGGTTTGCTCTATTCGCCGACCGCGATGGTGATTGCCCAGACGGTGCTGGTGGTGCCGCTGATGGCCGCCATCGCCCGGCAGGTGGTGGAGGACGCCTGGCGCGAATACGAAGAGGAGCTCACCGCGATGGGTTTTCGCTGGGCCGGGCGGGTGAGGGTGCTGCTCCACGACTGCCGGCATTCGCTGATGGTGGCGGTGCTGGCGGGGCTGGGCCGGGCCATGTCGGAGGTGGGCGCGGTGATGATCGTCGGCGGCAATATCGACCGCTCGACCCGTACCATGACCACGGCCATCGCCCTGGAGACCAGCAAGGGCGACCTGCCCCTGGCGGTGGCGCTGGGCATGGTGCTGCTGGCGGTGATCCTGCTGCTCAACGGCGTGGCCTACGCCCTGCGCCAGTGGGCGATGCGGCGCTACGCATGAAGGGGGCCGCGTGTTTCCGCTAAAGGTGACCGACTTGCGCTGGCGCGTGGCGGGCCGTGCTGTGCTGGATGGCCTCAGCCTCGAGCTCGGCGGTGATGGCATCACGATCCTGCTGGGCCCCAACGGCGCCGGCAAGAGCGTGCTGCTGCGCAGCCTGTGCGGGCTGATCGAGCCGGAATCCGGCCACATCGATTTCGGCGGCGGGCCACGGCCGGAGTCCGGCGTGGCGATGGTCTTTCAACAACCCAAGATGCTGCGCGATTCGCTCCTCGGCAACGTGGAGTTGGCCCTGCGTCCGCTGGGCGTAGCGGCGGCCGAGCGGCGCAGCCGGGCCCAGGCGGTGCTGGAGCGGGTCGGGCTGGCCCACCGGGCGACGGACAGCGCCCGCGGGCTGTCGGGCGGCGAGCGTCAGCGCCTCGCGCTGGCCCGGGCGTGGGTGACGCGGCCGCGCCTGCTGCTGCTGGACGAACCCACCGCCAGCCTCGACCCCAGCTCGGTCGAGGCTATCGAACGCATCGTGCGCGAGATCCGCACCGAAGGCACCCGCATCCTGATGACCACCCACAACCTCGGCCAGGCCACCCGGCTGGCGGATGACGTGGTGTTCATGGATGCCGGCCGGGTGTGCGAGCATGCGCCGGTGCAACGCTTTTTCGCCCGCCCGGCCTCCCAGGCCGCGCGGCTTTACATCCAGGGAGAACTACCATGGCGCATGGCTTTTTGAAGTTCCTCAAATCCGCGGTGCTGGGCCTGGCCGCGCTGGCATCCACGGCCCAGGCGGGCGAATCCATCGTGCTGGCCTCGACGACCTCCACCGAGCAGTCGGGCCTGTTCAACTTCATCCTGCCGATCTTCGAGAAGGATTCGGGCATCGCGGTGAAGGTGGTGGCGTTGGGCACCGGGCAGGCGCTGGACGTGGGCCGGCGGGGCGATGCGGACGTGCTGCTGGTCCATGACCGGGCCGCCGAGGACAAGTTTGTCGCCGAAGGCTATGGCGTGGATCGCCGCGACGTGATGTACAACGACTTCGTGCTGGTGGGCCCCGCCGCCGACGCCGCCGGCGTGAAAGGCGCCAAGGACGCCGTGGATGCCTTCGGGCGCATCGCTCGCAAGGGCGCCAACTGGGTGTCCCGCGGCGACCGCAGCGGCACCCACGCGGCCGAGTTGCGCTTCTGGCAGAGCGCCGGCGTCGATCCGAAAGGGCAGGGCTGGTACAAGGAAGCCGGCGCCGGCATGGGCCCGACCCTCAACATGGCCGCCGGCATGGGCGCCTACACCCTGGCCGACCGCGGCACGTGGGCCAGCTTCAAGAACCGCCAGGATCTGGCCATCGTCTATGCGGGCGACCCCAAGCTCTACAACCCCTACGGCGTGATCCTGGTGAACCCGGCGAAGCACCCCCACGTCAAGCGCGCCGCGGGCGAGCGCTTCATCAGCTGGATCACTTCGGCCGAAGGCCGCCGGGCGATCTCGGCCTACCGGATCGGCAACGAGCAGCTGTTCTATCCGCTGCCGGTAGCGCGCTGACGGGTTCGGGCCTCTGGGCTCCCGGGTCGGAGCAAAAGGCTGCGAACCGGGAGCAGATTGCTCCTTACCCGGAGCATTTCGCTCCCGGGTGGGAGCAAAAAGCCCTCAACCGGGAGCTAAACGCTCCCGACCGGGAGCAATTTGCTCCCTGTAGTGGTCAAGTAATACCGGACACCTCGATAGGGTGCTGTACTGCGGTTTTCCGTTCATAGGCCGTGGGCGGCAGGTAGCCCAGCGTCGAGTGCAGACGGACGTTGTTGTAGAACCCGACGATGTAATCGGTAATGTC